>CAZVJS010000028.1:0-9102 GCA_964627365.1 uncultured Candidatus Saccharibacteria bacterium
ACAGCAATTTCGTATTCTGCCATTTGACTCCTTCTTTTGGTTCAAGGCTACGCGCCCAAAGTGGCCGCAACCTGAAGTTAAGTTTGTAACTGGATTAGTCTACAGGATTTACCCCTGTTGGTCAATACTTATTTAGCTCATTTAGGTCTGTATCTAAATCTAAATGATCTGAAAGCACCGGATCATTTATGATATTTATAATCTGTTCTGCTTGAGCCTCGTCCAAGATAGGAGGCGCTGGTTGCTTACCTTCCTGAACCTCGCGAAGATATGCTCGAACCGAATCGGGATCCACTGTTTCGTGCACCCTAATATCATGAATAAAAAACGGTGGATGTTCTGGTAGGCAAACTAAGTCATAGGAATTGTCTACCTTGGGAAGATCAATATCGGCCTCATAGACAAATGGAGACTTGTCACTAAAAAGTTTTAAACCAATTATACTGACCTTTTTTTCCGGCTCTGTGTGTAAAAGCTCTACCTGTATGGCATCAATCTCTCCGATACTTACAGGAAAAAGCGGGCTATTAGCGGCGATTCCTGCGTAGTTCTTTATTTCTTCAACGCCTGTTTTAGCTTGTTTTCGCTCAGCGATGACAGTTCCAAGCTCCATGGCACGCTGGGCAATTACCCTGCTCAAACGAACTTGTGCTGGCGCATCTTCAAAGTTAGCATCTTCTGACATGATTTACTCCTTTTAGGTTTCTTCTTCGTCTGGAATTTCGTCGTAGACGTCGCCCTCGGTTGCTGCAGCGCCGCCAAAGACTTCGTCCATACTACTTACCAGAACTTCACGCGGGCGTGAGCCATCAGCTGGACCCACAATGCCCTGTTCTTCCATAGATTCAATCAAACGCGCTGCTTTGCCGTAGCCAATGCGTAGGCGGCGCTGCAGCAAGCTGGTGCTGGCCTTACGTGCCTCAATCACCACGCCCACCGCATCCTTAAAGATTGGTTCATCAGCAGAATCAAATTCCACAACCACACCGCCCTTACCGTTTAGCTGCACCGGCTGGCTAATAATCTCATCGTCATACTGCGGTGGTCTTTGCATACGTAAGAAGTCAGTGACCTTCTGGACTTCGTCACCCATAACTAACGCACCCTGCACACGCTTGGGCTTAGACATTTCAGCCGTGCTAAAGAGCATATCACCCATACCTAGTAGCTTCTCGGCTCCTACTTGATCAATGATAGTCCTCGAATCCACCTGACTGGTGGTGGTAAAGGCAATCCGAGCTGGGATGTTAGCCTTGATCAAGCCAGTAATCACATCCACGCTAGGCCGCTGGGTAGCAATCACCAGATGAATTCCCACGGCCCGTGCCTTCTGTGCAATCCGCACAATCAGGGCTTCTACTTCACGAGCGGCCATCATCATCAGATCGGCTAGCTCATCAATCACAATCACAATATATGGCATGCCTTCTTCCTTCTTGAGCGCATTATATTCCACAATATTGCGCTTTTTGGCATCAGCTAGAGTTCGGTAACGCCGTTCCATCTCGGCCACCGCCCACTTAAGCGCACTAATGCACTTCTCTGGCTCAGTGATAACACTAGTGAGCAAGTGCGGAATTTCATCATACGGCGACAGTTCTACGTGTTTTGGATCAACCAAAATCAATTTTAGATCAGCTGGGCTATTGCGATACAAAAGGCTCGTCAAAAGGGTGTTAATCATGACCGATTTACCAGAGTTGGTCTGACCAGCTACCAAAAGGTGGGGCATTCTGTCTAGCTCAGCAACAATTGGTGTTCCAGAAATATCCTTACCAATAGTAATAGCCAGTGGACTTTTGTCGTTCTGCCACTCAGGGCTATCTAGAATACTGGCTACTCGTACGGTGGCGGCTTTGATATTTGGCACCTCGATGCCAACCGCCCGCTTACCGGGGATCGGGGCTTCAATACGAATAGACTGTGCTGCTAAATCCAGTGATAAATTATTGTCCAAGGCTGCAATTTTGGTTAGTTTAACCCCAGCAGGCGGTTTCAAAGTGTACTGCGTGACCCTAGGGCCAATGTTGGCACCCTCCATATCAACATTGATGCTAAAGTTATCAAACGTTTCTTTAATAATCTTGGCATTGCCTTCTACATCGCCAGCATCGGCCTTATCCTGCTTTTGATTGAGAAGATCGAGCGTTGGAAACTTCCAGTCAGGATCACTTGTGGTAGTAAGTGCCTCGTGAGCCTCGGCCGGGGCTAGCTTCTGGGCAGTGTTCTTGAATGTTGAGAGCCTAGCTGCACTGTGGTGCTCCACGGGCACACCCTCGTTCATTGTAAAGCCAGTGTCAGCCGCTTTTTGTTTGAGGGCAGCTAGGTCGGTATCTTCGCCGTCTGGTCGTTTAAAGATGTTACCCAGCTTCAGAATAACCTTGGGCGAGATACCAAAGGCCAAAAACAGCGCCAGCACCATGAATATAAAGAACAGTAGCGTAGCTGGCCATTTATCGAGTATAGATAGCGCTAGGTTGCCCGAGGTACTACCCACTTGGCCGCCGTGGCCACCTTCGTAACCACTGGGAACAGGCGCTGCAGTTGCGAAAATGGTATGCAGCCAGGCTGAGGCAAAAACTAGTGCCAACAACATGCTCATCAGCTTGCTCAAAGGGATTTTACGGTCTTCAGAAGTAAACTTCAACACACCCCACAGCCCCGCTGCAAGAATAGTCAGATAGGCTGCCCAGCCAAAGGTCCAATAGGCTCCATGAAAGAGGTTTTTGGGCAGTGGACCCCCAGTGCCAAAGCCACCCAGCAATAATAAGAATGCCAGTACCAAGAGTAGGACTCCGCCAGCTAGTGGCCAGAAGGTCGATTCACTGGCGACTTCTTCAACTTTTTTCTTTCTTGTTTGTTTTTTCTTTTTTGCCATAACCGTGATTTATTATATCAGCTTACTCTTTGTCGGGATCAACAACATCGGGATCTTCACGATTCCTAACTTCTCTTGTTAGTTCAGTGTGCTTCATTTGAAATTCCAGATATTCTTCTTGCTCTTCGGGGGTTAATTTGTTGGCTCCACCCGCATCATCAATTCTGACCTGCCAACCTAGGCGCACTCGATTAGACTCGAACAATGCAGGATCACCATATGATTGGCGCATCAATTCTTCAAGAAACGCTGGGTCTTCAAGGTCTCTTTTTGGCCGGTCTTGTGGAGTTTCTGCCATGTTGCTATTGTAGCAGAATTTACATCGTTTGTCAATTACCAGGCGTCTTTGTCATTTTTGGGCCTGCCAAATATATTCCGGGGAACATCATCGTGCATGTAAACTTTACGGCCTCTGTGACGAGATATTACACCGTGTGGCATTTTGACTTCCCTACCCGTACCATCAACGAAGGCTTCCCAGCCACCATCTGCTGCAGCCTCATCTGCTGCAGCTACAGCAGCGGCATCAGCAGCTACTACACCTTTTTTCACACTCTCTTTTTCCCAAAGTTTAAGTTTATTGTCATCCACTCCGTGTGTCCGCGCAAATTGAATTACTTGATCTCTAGTACCGACGAGAACATGTGGTAAATCAGAAGTTCTGTTCTCTTTTGGTACATATAGCTGCCAGGTAGGATCAGCCACAACCTCAACCCCTTCAGGTGTTTCGATTACCGGATAGTTTTGGTTGCCGAAGCTCTCTTTATCAGTGTGAGTTTCGTGCCTAGCGTTGTACCCATCAGCAACTAAGCTTTGTACCATAAAATTGGTTGCATCATAACAGACTTGCATAAATCGCACGTCACTTGGAGATACATGACTGTCTGCAATTTTTGCATATGCAAACTCAGTTGCTTTTGTGATTGAAGCTTGCATATCTGCAGAAACGACATAGTCTTCTGTATACAAATCTATAAAAGGGCTAACTTCTATTGAATTTTGCGACATAGCACTATTAACATTAGCATATTATTGCTCTATTTGCAATTTAGTTGGGGTTTAATCTTCTCGGGTGGTTTGGTTGAGGAGTTTGGCGCGCATCTGTTGGAAGCGTTTTTGGAGGTCTTCGGCAGTGTCTTCTTCGGGCTTTGGTTGCTCGGGAGCACTGGTTGGCTTTTCAGATTTCCCTCCTACAACGTTGACCACTGGAATCACTATTGGGCTGCGGCCAGTTTGCTCAAACAAGAAATGAGTTACGTGCTCTCTGAGTTCTTGTTTGAAGCGGTCCAAGTCTACGCGTTTGTAGCGCTGTGAAACGGCTCGGCGCAGTTCGATTCGGAAATCGTTCATCAGCTGCTCGCTGTCACGCATATAGATGAAGCCACGGCTAATGATGTCGGGGCTGGTCATAAGCGCACCAGTCCGCTTATCGATGGTCAGAATGATCGACACCAGGCCTTCTTCTGCCAGCAATAAGCGATCTTTGACCACGATGTTGCTCACCAAAGCGCCAGTTTGATCCACTAGTAAACTGCCGTGGGGTACTTCTGGGCCTAGCTCGTATTTCTCTGCTGTCAACAGATAGCTGTCGCCATTCCTGGCCAGAATTATGTCATCACGAGGCCAGCCTTCTTCAATAGCCAGTTCGGCGTGGTACTTACGTCGCAACATGCCAGCGTGCACGGGTATAAAGAACTTGGGTCGAACCATGTTTAGCATATCGCGCATTTCGTCGCGGCGGGCATGTCCAGACACGTGCAGCGGTCCACAGCCGTCAACTTCGTGACTTGGCTGCCGGTACAATCGTGCACCCATTTCAGCTAGTCGATTACTAATCATGTCATAGCTGACTTCATTGCCAGGAATTGGTGAGGAACTAATAAGCACTGTGTCGCCAACTTTGAGCTTGATGTGCTTGTGGGTACCCTCACTCATGCGCTGCAAGGCAGCATTTGGTTCACCCTGTCCGCCGGTACACATAACCAGTAGCTGGTCATCTGGAATGTTGGCAGCGTCGCGCATAGCAATAATAGTGCCTTTTGGTACTTTTAGAATGCCTTGGCGCACTGCAATTTCGGCATAGGTCATCATGCTGCGGCCGTCCAGTGCTACTTTCCTACCAGCCTCTACGGCGGCGTTTACTATCATCTGGATGCGGTTCATGTTGCTAGAGAAAACTGCGCAAAAAATGCGCCCATCACTCTTGCCAATCACATCATGGAAGCTTTCCTGAAGTGTGTGCTCGGTAGGAGTCCGTCCAGGCTCACCAGAGTAGCTACTATCACTCAGCAGTAATAGAACGCCTTCATCGCCAAGCTGCTTAAGTCGGCTAATGTCACTGGGGTGTTGGTCCAGTGGTTCTGGGTCGAGCCGGAAATCGCCAGTGGCAATGATTCTTCCAACTGGTGTATCAATACACACAGAGGTCGCATCAGGGATGGAGTGTGTTATCCGAATAAGCTCGATGGTAAAGGCACCAGCCATTAGCCGCTCATGGTTGTCCATGTTCATGATCATGGTCTTGGGTTGGTACATATCGGTACCCGGTGGGATGTCTTCGAAGGTCTTCTCGACAATACCAATGGTAAAGCGTGAGCCGTAAATAGGTGCCGGGAATTTGGGCACAATGTGCTTGAGTCCCCCGATGTGATCGAGGTGTCCGTGAGTGATCACATAGGCCTTGATCTTGTGCTTGATGGATTCGAGGTAGGTAGGGTCGGCAATCTCATAGTTGATGCCAGGTAGCTCTACCCCCAGGTTGTTGCCGCAGTCCAGAATGACCGCATCGTTTTTGTATTCAATGACGGCACAGTTTTTTTCTCCAACGTCTTCGAGGCCACCCAAAAAGGTAATTTTGAGCTTTTCGAAGTTATCGGTTATCTGATTGGCTCGCTTACCTTCGTGAGCTTGAGCCGGGTTGTATTGGTTGATGATCTTTTGAGCATCTTCTTGGTTGCGTTTTTGAGCGCGCAGAGCGGCTCCGCGGGAAACTTTGGGTTTCCCATTTGGTGGAGCTTGATTGCTCCCCATTTTATTGTTGTTATTGTTCTGATTCATAGAATTTTCCTTTCTGTATTACCAGTAATTTATGTAAGTTTCTTTAGAATGGCTGGGATTGCTTCGAAATCGTCAATTAGGGTTTGACGCATCCCGCCGTTATATAGGGCTGCTGCTGGATGAAACAGCGGCAAGTAGACCCGGCCTTTATAGCGTTTGGGTTGGCCGTGAACCTGGCTAATTGAGAGGTCCGGCAAGAAGCAGTTCAGGCTGTGGCGCCCAAGCGTAATGGTAAGCTTGGGCTGAATTGCGTCTAGCTGGGCCTCTAGGTATGGCAAAAAGGCTGCTTTTTCGTCTGGGAGCGGGTCGCGGTTGGCGGGCGGCCGGTATTTAACAATGTTGGTGATGTATACATCTTCTCGTTTGAGTCCGATCATCTCCAGCATTTCGTTCAAGAACTTACCGGCCGCCCCCACGAACGGTTTACCCTGAATATCTTCATTCTTGCCTGGCGCTTCGCCAATAAACACTAGCTCGGCATCTGGGTTGCCATCGCCAAATACCAGCTGAGTGGCTTGATTAGCCAGTTCTGGGCAGACTTTATCGTCCAGGATTTGTTGCTTGATCTTATCGAGTTTTTGCTGCTTGGTTGCCATGGATTAATTTACTCACTAGCCTTATGAAGTTATGGATTGCACCGACAAAGAACAAGACAGCCAGGAAATATTCAATCAAGCTGCCGGTGTCTATTGCCCTGGAACCCATCAAGTAGGCAGCCAACAGCTCAATCAGACCAAAAATGATGAGTCCACGTTTGGTTTGATGCCACTTATGAAGCTTCGATACATCCATATCTACTCCTTTTTATTACGCTCCCGCGCAACGGCTTTCATGCTGAGCTGCAAGCGGCCACGGTCGTCAATTGCTACTAGCTTGACGGTGACTTTATCGCCTTCTTTGACTACGTCACTGGTCTTTTCTACGCGGTCTTCGCTGAGTTCTGATATGTGAACCAGACCATCCTTGCCCGGCAGGACTTGCACAAAGGCACCAAAGTCCATAACGCTCACCACCGGCACATTTTCGTAAATTTTGCCGACTTCTGGCTCCTCAACAATACTCAAAATCCACTTCTTGGCAGCTTCGATTGAGGCACCGTCAGGGCTGGCAATCATTACCAAACCCTCGTCCTTGATGTCTATTTCAGTTCCAGTTTCTGCAGTGATGCGTTGAATCATTTCACCGCCCTTACCAATGATTTCACGGATTTTATCAGGATTAATTGTAATTGATTCCACACGTGGCGCGTACTTGCTCATTTCCTTACGAGGACCATCTAGGGTCTCGAGCATGTGCTTCAAGATGTGGTTTCGGCCTTCCTTGCCCTGCAATAAGGCTTGTTTGAGGATTTCTACTGGCAAACCGTGGACTTTCATGTCCATTTGCAAGGCCGTAATGCCCTTTTCAGTTCCAGTTACCTTAAAGTCCATGTCACCAGCAAAATCTTCGGCATCAGCAATATCACTCAAAATGTATGGCTTGTTGCCGTCCATCATCAGTCCCATGGCAATACCACTAACTGGCCGCTTCAGCGGCACACCAGCGTCCATCAGTGCCAAACAGCTGGCACAAGTTGCTGCCATAGAGGTTGAACCGTTCTGGCTCATGATCTCTGTTACCGAACGAATGGCATATGGAAAGTCTGCTTCTTCTGGCAAAACTGCTGTAATGGCTCTTTCTGCTAAGTAACTATGACCAATTTCACGCCTTCCGGGGCTGCCTAAGCGTCGAACTTCACCAACGGTATAGCCCGGGGCGTTATAGTGGTGCATGTAGCGCTTTTCGGTATTGCGCTCCATGGTGTCGATCATCTGTGAATAACTTAGTGGTGCAAGGGTCACAATATTTAGGCCCTGGGTCATGCCGCGAGTAAAAATACTGGAGCCATGGGCCCGTGGCAACACACCAACTTCACTGGACAGTTGGCGAACTTCTTCTAATTTACGGCCATCCGGGCGAGTGCCATCTTTCACGATGCCGTTACGCACATCCTTGTGCAGCGCCATAGTAAAGGCTTCGTGGTATTCGTCCCTCTGCTCTTCGTAATCTTCACCCATCTTGCCACCAAAGTGCGCATCCAGCTGATCACGTAGGTCAGCTACTAGTTCGTTACGCTCAGGATATGGTGCGTGCAAAGCTTTACCCAGCTTGCCATCCACCCATCCGTCAACAGCCTTTTGAATGCCTTCATCTGGTAGCACCAGTTCATATTCTTGCTTGGTTACGCCAACTTTCTTAACCAGTTCTTCTTGAAGTGCCACTGCTGGCTGGATAGCCTTTTGAGCATAGACAAGAGCTTCGGTAACCGTTTCCTCAGAAACCTCGCTCGCACCAGCCTCCACCATCATAATGCCATCTTTTGTACCGGCTACCACCAGATCCAGCTCGCCGTCTTCTAACTGTTCTCTTGAAGCAAACGCCTGCGGCTTGCCATCTACTAAACCAATGCGCAAGCCTGCTACTGGGCCGTCAAATGGCGCACCAGTCAGCATAAAGGCCGCACTCATGGCGATCATAGCGATCATGTCCGGACGAAACTCTGGATCCATACTCAGAACCGTAGCTACACCCTGAACTTCCTGGCGGTAGCCCTTTGGCCACAGCGGGCGGATTGGTCGGTCAATCAGGCGGCCAATCAAGATAGCGTCGTCACTCGGGCGACCTTCACGCTTAATAAACCTGCTGCCACTGATCTTGCCAGCTGCGTAGAAACGCTCTTCGTAATCAATGGAGAGTGGGAAGTAATCCATACCACTCATACTGCGTGGGCTAACCATAGCGGTGCCCAACACCACCGTGTCGCCGTAGCGAGCAATCACAGAAGCTGATGTTCGGAAACCAACTCGGCCTACTTCTAGGCTCAGTGTGCGACCGCAAAATTCAGTCTCTACTTTGATAATCTTCTTACCGAACGGATTTATTGTACTCATATGTTAAGCACGCAAACCTTTCTGTCTGAGTTCGCCAGCACAGTGCAAATATATACGGTCCCCTTGTGCATTATGTAGGGCGATATATCTGGCCTCTGCGGGCGATGTTAATCTCAGATCACTTAATGTGCACAAGCTTGCTGCCTTGCTGGGCAGGTATAGTCTGGGCAAATTACCGTCGAATGCCGAGTTTCTTGATGAGGTCTAGGTAGGCTTTGCTATCTTTCTCTGCAATGT
>CAZVJS010000029.1:0-8844 GCA_964627365.1 uncultured Candidatus Saccharibacteria bacterium
TATGGCGGAGGTAGTTGAAACCAAACGTAAAAAGCTGGCGATCATTGATGGTAAGTCGGTGTTTTATCGTGGTTACTATGCCATGCCCAACTTGAGCACAAAAGATGGCACGCCCACTGGTGGGGTGTATGGATTTGCGGTGCTGGGCCTGGAGCTTATCAAGAAATTTAAGCCAGATTACGTATGTGTGGCGTGGGATAAGCCTAAAACCAATATTCGTTCGCGCCTAGCGCTATACCCACAGTACAAGGCTGGTCGCAAAGCGGCCCCACCAGACTTTTATGAACAAATTCCTGTTCTGCACGAGCTACTGGATGCCTTTGGCTGGCCATTGTATGAACTGGATGATTACGAAGCGGACGACATTATGGGTGCGCTGGCCGAGCAAGCCAAGAAAAAAGACATTGAGACGCTACTAATTACCAGCGATTTAGATGTGCTACAACTGGTTAACACTCACGTACACGCCTACGCACTCAAAAAAGGTTTTAGTAATATTGAACAGTTTAGCGAAGAAAGCTTTAAGGCCAAATATAGCATAGACGTGCACCAATTTATTGACCTCAAAGCATTGAAAGGTGATTCCTCAGACAATATTCCAGGGGTTCCTGGTATTGGCGAGAAGGGCGCAGTGGAGCTGCTCACTCAGTTCAAAACGCTTGATGGTGTCTACGAAAACCTGGATCTGGTCAAAGACTCCTTGCGCAAAAAGCTTGAAGCGGGCAAAGACATGGCCTATTTGAGCAAAAAATTAGTCACACTTATGACCGATGCGCCAATTAAGTTGGATCTAAAAGAGGTTGATGGAAGCAAGGCTGATCCCAAGCGAATCCATGATATGTTGCAAAAACTGGAGTTTAGGACGCTGGCCCGGCAACTGCCGGACATAATGCAGTTGGACGAAGCCCAGATTGTTGCGCCGACGACCGTAAAAGTAACGTCTGGAACAAACACCATCATTGACACCGCCGACAAACTCGACGCTCTGAAGCTAAAAGATACTGCTACTTTTATTGTGTATTCGCGTAGTGCAGGCAAGCATGGCAGCAACCCGCAGGTCTTGGGCATCAGCAATGACGCCAAAACTACCTATACATTTGATCTTACTAAGCTCAATCCAACTCATGTAGCCAAAGTATTGAACCCAATTATGAAAAATGCCCACGCCATCGGACACGACATTAAATCTACTCTGAAAGTGCTGTTGGAGCTCAAAATAGCCTTGCCGGTTGTTGATCATGATGTAGAAATCGGATCCTTTTTACTCAATCCTTTGCGAAGAGAGCATAGCTTAACTGAAGTTGCCCAGGCGGATTTGGGTTACGAAGGTAGTAGTTTTGAAGATCTAACACCCGAAGAGTTAATAAATCACATGCCAGATATTGTGGGGGTAATTCGGACAATTGAAGGATTGCAAAGCGAACAAATGAGCGAGCTAACAGGGCTCATCAAGGTTGCCCAAGACATTGAATGGCCGGTTATTCCGGTGCTGGCCCGCATGGAATACATTGGTATTGAGCTTGATACTGCCTATCTAGACGAGATGTCTGACCGCGTTGGCGACATGGTCAGCGACTACGAACAACAAATTTACGGTTTTGCCGATCAAGAATTTAACATTGGCAGTCCTAGCCAGCTGGCCGATATTTTATTCAACAAGCTTAAACTACCAACTCAAGGTATAAAAAAAGGTAAGACTGGCTACTCCACTGCGGCAACAGAGCTTGATAAACTTCGAGACGGGAACCCCATTATTGATCTCATCACTCAGTACCGTGAGGTCACCAAGCTCAAAAACACCTACATAGATACGCTGCCAAAGATGGTTGATGATAACTCTCGCCTGCACACTACCTATGCGATGACCGTCGCTCAAACTGGCCGGCTCAGTAGCAACGACCCAAACTTGCAAAATATTCCAGTGCGTACAGACTTGGGCAAAGAGATCCGAACGGCTTTTATAGCAGGCCCAGAGAAAGTCTTCGTCAGTGCCGATTACAGCCAGTTTGAGCTCCGTCTAGCCGCCTATCTGAGTCAAGACGAGGATCTAATTGACCAATTCAATCGTGATATTGATGTGCACACCGCTACCGCCGCCGAAGTTTATGGTCGTGACCCCGAAGATGTGACCAAAAACATGCGCCGCGAAGCTAAGGTGGTGAACTTTGGTATTATGTACGGTCTGAGCACTCACGGCCTGGTGGAAGCCACTGGCATGACTTACGAAGCAGCCAAGAAATTTATCGAAAAATACTTTGAGGTACGGCCAAAATTGCTGGCCTACATTGAGTCCGTCAAAAAACAGGCAACCGACAAAGGATATGTGGAAACACTGTATGGTCGCCGTCGTCCCACGCCAGATGTAAAATCTTCCAATTTTATGGTTCGCGAAGCCGCCATGCGCCAGGCTGTGAACATGCCATTTCAAGGCACCGCAGCTGACATTATGAAAATGGCCATGGTTGCCGTGGATAAAAAACTGCAAGGAACTGACAGCAAAATCTTATTGCAGATTCACGACAGTATTTTGATAGAAACGCCCGCCAGCGGGGCAGAGAAGGTTGCTGAACAAGTCAAAGAACTCATGGAAGATGTCGTCAAACTATCTGTCCACCTGACGGTGGATACCAGCATTGGCAAAAACTGGGGAGAACTGTGACAAGCGACCAAAATATTATTCAGCAAGTAGCCATGAAGGCTTTGGTTGTAGACGGGAACAAGGTTTTGGTTGTTCGTGAAGCAGCAACATATACCGAAGGAACGAATGCAGGGAAGTATCAATTACCAGGTGGCAGGGTAGAAAAGGGTGAGAATATAAAAGCTGCTTTAAGGCGCGAAGTTCTTGAAGAAACTGGACTAACTGTCAGCATCGAATACCCCATTTATGTAGGAGAATGGCTGCCAATAATAAGAGGCAAAAAACACCAAATTGTAGGAATCTTTGTAGTCTGCAAGCCAAAAGATCTAACAATCAAGTTAAGTACTGAGCATGATGATTATAAGTGGGTTAATGCAGATAACCACAATGACTATGACATCCTGAGCCCTGATTATTTAGCTATTGATGAATACGCTAGGAGATGAAGCTAATAACATTGGCTTATTCAGCCAATACGGCAAAGGCATCGGCTTTTTCTTCAGTTGTTGCCACAAGACCCATACCGTTGGTTACTCTGCGATAGGCAAGGTCTGCTCCATAAGTCGCAATCCGCAACGCCCTTTTGCCAATTCCTTTGCCAAGTGACGTAAACGTTCGGTAAGGTACTGTTTCAACGGCCTCAAAACCTGCAAATGCAAGTTTGTTTTCAAGCTCAACGAGTTTGTAATGGCGGTAGTGCGCTGAACTTACATCATTCTTTGCCGAGGGTACGCTTATTACGAACTTTCCACCTGGAGCCAAAACACGACGTGCCTCTATGAGAGCTTCGAGTTCTTCACTGTCTGGAATGTGTTCAAGACATTCAAGCATAGTTACTACGTCAAACGATGCAGTCCGAAAGGGCAGGCTTGTTTTGGCTTGCATCACCCTGAGCCGTGGATCTCCCCCGTGCGCATAACCCAGAGCTTCTATTATTGGATCAACAACCATGACCCTGGCTCCAGAATTTGCTAGTAAGGTGGCCATTGCTCCATCACCACCGCCAAAATCCAGAGCAGCTATGCCCTCTAAATTTTCTGGCAGAAGCTTGCTAGCAATGTCATAGCGAATCGTGCCCATATGAAACTGTCGTCGGTGATATGCACCACGTTCTATATACTGTTGGGCCATCTCTTCTTCGGGATTCATGAGCTAAAACTATACAATATTATTAATAACTTAGCTAATCCAGGCTTAGTAGCCCTACTGCGGTAGGTGTTTTGGACGTTGTCCTATGCTTGCTTGTAGTAAAGACATGATATGGGCTCGTTGTTCAGCATCTGCGACGATAATGTCATACGGATTTTTAGGAGAAGGAATTCGTATTTCAATTTCATCCGGATTGGCCCGTCCTCGTAATACATAGAAAGCCCGTGGTGTGGTCGCCTCATTTGTAGAAGCTTCCGGGGCAGTTGACGCATCATGTACTGTGAATTTGATGTAGTCCTCACCCAAGCTTGTGTCGTGTTCTGCGGTTAGAGTAGGCTGATCTGACTCAACAAGGCCAGTCTCATGAGCTGGTGCAACGCTTTGTTCGACTAATACCCCAAGACCCTGAAGAATATTTGCAGACGATACTGGTTGAAGAGAAGCTGTTTGTAAGGATTCCATAACAAAACTTTAGCATAAAAGGTTTAAAAAGTCAAAGTAAACATTGAAAAACGTAAACAATATGTTATGATATATATGATATGAGGTCTATAGTTGGAATTATTTTGGTCATTTTGCTCATCTTTCTGGGCATTATTCTATTTCGTAGCCCCGGTAAACCCAAACAGCCAGCCGTAGCAGGCAAGACTTTGCCGGAATATTCGACCACCGACGCTCAGGTGAGGCTCACCATTGACGGGATTATAAATAGCGAACAACAGCACCAAGCAATTAAGATTACCGTGGGCAAAGATCAAAATAGCATAGATATTATCCAAGGCTACCAAAACCATCTGTTAAATTCCAAGGTTTATGACAATAATCAATCCGCGTATTTTCAATTTTTGAGTGCTTTGAATCTGCTTGGTTATACCAAAGAGCGCAAAACAATCAACAGCGATATGAATGGTCAATGTCCGCTGGGCAGCCGATATAGCTATGAGCTCATAAACGCTGGAGATGCCGATTTTGACCGCTGGAACACCAGTTGTAGCAATGTGCCAGGTACTTTTGGCAGCCCATCGCCACCAACCATCCGCACCCTATTTGAACGACAAATCCCGGACTACGCCCAATTGACGCAATCCGTACAGGGAGTTGTTAACTAGCAGCAGCCTGGCCCATCCGAATAGCCACTCTTTTAACCTTTTCGACATGTTTCTCTGTGCGTTCCAGAGCGGCTTCTGCAGAAGGCTGCAATCGACCTTTAAGTTCGTGCAGCCTCCATTGCTTAAAGAGTACTGGTACAAGAATCTCGTTGGCATGGATTCCAAAATCATATATGCCTACGCTTCCAACCAGCTTGGCCTTTGCCTTGAAGTCTTCTATTCCCGCTCCAGGCATCTCAAAAGTCCTAACCTGTCTGTCAATTGCCTCGACCATGCCATTGGGGTCAATTTTGAGTGCCGCTGACACCAAGTCTCTATAAAACAGATGATGAAGATTTTCGTCAGCTGCCACCCGACTCATGATAGCTGCACCTTTTGGGTCACCAAGTAATTGACCTGTATTTCGGTGTGAAATTCGTGTTGCTAGCTCCTGAAGGGCAACATACACAAGGCCGTCCTCAATAGTTTCTGGATTAGGAACTTTTCCCATGCTTACTTGACGCATTCGGGCGCGCTCAAGGGCACGCATATCTACTGATCTTGTAACGGCCAGGTAATCTCTGATAACAATGGCATGACGACCTTCTTCCGCTGTCCAGCGTCGGTTCCACTCACCCCAAACCTCGTCATTTCCAAACTTGCTATTAATTTGACGATAATAGTGGGGAAGATTATCCTCGGTCAGTATGTTAAGAACCAAGGCTGCCGTAACACCTTCCGTATGTCCGGAAGCTTCAGGATCAAATTCGTAATCTGGTTCGTAATCTTTGCCACGACTCCACGGCACCAATTCGTGCGGAAACCACTCCTTGGCTGTCTTCATATGCCGCTCATATAGCTCTACTGCGGTTGGTTCAAGATCTATTAGTAGTTGTTCGTCTGCAGACGGTGCCGTCTCGCTCATGTAGGATCTATAATACAGTTTTTCAACAAGTTCTCAAGACGTTGAAAGGAACTGTTTATGCAACAACAGGACCCTCGCCCACACTAGCTAATGGTGTGTGGGTTAGTGCCAAAAGAGTAGAGCCAAACGGATCTCGTGTCCATTGGTTTGTGACGCTTCCATCCGCAAGAACAATTTTTCCTGGATCATTATGATGGGCCCGCTGGTTACCTTCGCCTAGGGTAAGGAGACCAACCAATCGTGAATCTGCACCGTAGTTACCGTCATCATTTTGTTCAATATTGCCAGTTACCAGTGCCTTAAGCGGGTGCTTGCCAGAGTGGCCTACTGCATTTACGAGATTACCTCCAGCAATGTAGGTTCCCAAGTGGATACCGGCTGATACAACTCCCCAACGCGCCTTATTACCAAGCAGCTTGTTTATTGCCATGTGCCCGGCAAATGTAGCAGCAATACCAAGCCTACTTTTATCAAACAGCAGCCTATCTAACTTGTCGGGCTTGAGGTCTGGTGGAATATCAGCCTCGGTCGTTTTTTCGGCCTTATCGTGGTAGAGGAAAGGATTGCGCCAAAGAAGCTTTACCACTCCATATTTGCCTTGCAAAACGGGAGAATGAGGGTCGCCAGGCTTATCTGCAAAGTCATGATGATCACGGTGCAGTTTACCCCATACCCTGGGAACAATTCCTGTTCCCCAAATTGATGTACGTGCCGCTAGCACCAAAGGAGGAGCCAACTTAATAGCCCCGTGGGCTCTTTCGCGATGCATCCATCCTGACGTTGCCGCAAAAGACCCAAGCGCACCCAACAAGCCAACACCAACGGCTTTTCCGAATTCAACTTTCTTTGCGTTTTGTTTTTCCGCTCTCAATATTTCATCATTATACCTTAGTGCTTCCTGGTATAGTACGGATATGGTAAAAGCTATAATTTTTGACTGTTTTGGGGTATTGACTGGAGATACATGGAAAGAGTTTGTAGCAACCTTACCCAAGGATCAAACAGGGCCAGCGTATAACCTTATACGACAGTTCGATAGTGGGGTATTGAGCCCAGAAGAATTTAATAACCAAGTGCTTAAACTAACCGGACGAGTTCCGAAATATATAGAAGGTGTCGGTGATCTTGAACTTCATAAAAATAGCCTATTACTAGACTATATTCGCGATCTGAAAAAACACTACAAGACCGGACTACTCAGTAATGTTTCGACGAACTGGATCCGAGACACGTTTCTAACTAGACACGAGCAAGCCCTCTTTGATGATATTTTGTTGTCGTATGAAGTGGGTGCGGTTAAGCCTGATCCACGTATTTATGAACTAGCTGCTGGCCGGTTGGGTGAAGTACTTAAAGATTGTGTGTTCATTGACGACAGTGTGGGCAATTGTCAGGGAGCAGAAGCAGTCGGTATTCAGGCAATTTTGTATCAAAATTTTGTGCAAATGAAGACAGATTTAGAAAAAATCCTGGAGGGGGGTTGACCTTAAGCGTTATAATAGTAAGTACAAGTTCATTAACACAAACATAAAAAAGGAAGACAAACATGAGATCTCCAACAGAAAGTATACCAACGCCAACACATCAAGGCGAAGTTGGTGACGAGGCAAATAGCATTGCTGTTTTTGGTGCATCGCCTGAAGTGACTGATGGTGTTCAGGGCAGAGCCCTACAAGAAGACGGTCCGCGCGTAGATATACTGAGTCGTATGTCGCCACGGGGCACTGGTTTGATTATGACGGCAACAACCTCACACGCCGCAGGCGAAAAGCCGGCTTTTAGTTCTTTCAGTCGTTCACTATCCTAAAAATTAGTTTTTTATCTGTTTGGCAAACTTGAGTTAGTTCATGTCGATGTAGCTGAAGTGTGCCTGCCAGAGCGGCGCTGCGAGCCGAGATTATTATTTGTTTTTCCTGGACAGTAACAGAGACGTTACTCTTAAACTTATTCTGAACGTATTTCTTAATAAGACCTACCTCAGGCGGTTCCTGAAAATCCTTTTTTGCTAGAATGTCGCCAATAGAACTCATGTAATCAGTATAATATATAGACTATGCCGGAGTTACCAGAGGTTGAGACAGTTCGCATTGGGCTGACTAAGTTGCTAGTGGGCCATATTATTACTGGGGTAGATTTTGATACGCCCAAAAGTTTTCCCAATGCACCTGCCGATGTTAAGAAGTTTCTAATTGGTGCAAAAGTTGTGGTTATAGCTCGTCGCGGTAAGGCATTACTCATTGAACTCGATACCAAATACAGCCTGGTAGTGCATCTAAAGATGACCGGACAACTAGTGTACGTAGGCAAAGAACGTTTTGGGGCAGGGCATCCTACTAGTAGCTTAGTTGACCGACTGCCAGACAAATCCACACGTGCGACTTTGAAGCTAGATAATGGAGCCCATCTGTTTTTTAACGACCAACGCAAGTTTGGTTGGATGAGATTAATCCCAACCGTTGAGGTGCAAAATATTGATTTCTTTACAAGGTTGGGTCCCGAGCCATTGGCGGCAGATTTTACTGCCAAAGATTTCCGGGAACGTCTTATTAAACGACCAAACACCAATATAAAAGCTGCTTTGCTAGACCAATCAGTCATTGCGGGCGTTGGGAATATTTATGCCGACGAGAGCTTGTGGGGTGCCAAAATCCATCCTAAAACACTGGTCAAAAACCTTTCAGTGCCTAAACTGAACAAACTTTTTGACGAGCTACAATACGTTCTAAAACTCAGCATTAAAAAGGGCGGCTCAACCGACAAGAACTATGTAAATGCTGAGGGCAAAAAAGGTAGCTACATGAGCTTTGCCAGAGTATTTCGGCAAGAAGGCAAACCTTGTCCACGCTGCGGTACCACGATTATCAAAACTCGCGTGGCTGGCCGCGGCACACACCTTTGTCCGTTCTGCCAAAAGGAGCCCAAATGATCGTTACGCTGACTGGCTCAAACCACTTTAGCTTGAACGAAGAGCGTCGCAAACTTACCGGTGAGTTTCTTAAAGAGCACGGCGACTTGGCACTGGAGCGACTGGATGGGGAAGAAGC
>CAZVJS010000030.1:0-8775 GCA_964627365.1 uncultured Candidatus Saccharibacteria bacterium
TAATCTTAATTTACTGCTAGCAATTTCTCAAACGGACAACCCTTTACCGGCAACGATTATCATTAAGCCGCGAGATCCTAACAAGCTTCAGGATTTAAAAGCTTACCTTGAAAAGTCGGACGTCAAAGCCCTGCAATCAAACCAGACATCATATTCGGGGGATCGCAAAGTTGCCATTGATAAAATTAGTAAAGCCACGAAGTTCTTTAAGGAAATCGGTTTGGCAGGGGTAATTGTTTTTACGCTGGTGTCGATGCTGATTATCTTTAACACCATTCGGATGGCAATCTTTAATCGGCGCGACGAATTAACGATTATGCGTCTGTTGGGTGCTAGTACTTGGTATATTCGCGGGCCGTTTGTGGTTGAGACGGTCTTATATGGCATCGTCTCGGCTATTATCTCAGTCACACTGTGTAATACTTTATTTCTCGTATCATCTTCAGCTTTCGATGCCAGTAGTTTAGGGCTTTTGGATATCAAGTTTTCCAATGATTACTTCGGGCAACATTTTTGGCTGATTTTGACAGTCCAAATAACGATAGGTATACTTATTGGAGCTGCATCGTCCTTAATTGCCACGCGGCGATACCTCAAATTTAAATCCAGTAAATAAATAATCTTATTAAACATTATTAATCCGTGGCGGTTCTTTGTTTAAGAACCGTTGAAAAAGCCGGGAGGGTGTGCTATGCTGAAGGCGGTAAAGCTAAAACAAAAAATGAAAAAAATAGCAGGCCGAACCATCAGTTATAGACAGCGAATTTCTTTACTGGCAATTATTGCATTATTGGCCGGTGGGTTTGCGTTGAGCCCAATGGTCCGGGCTGACCAGTATGATGAACAGATAAAAGCCTTAAACCAGCAGAATGCTCAGAATCAACAAGCTGCTAGTGCTTTGCAAGTCCAAGTCGATAGTTATCAGGATGCGCTTAATAAATTGCAGGCTCAAATTGACGTCGTCCACGCTCAGATAAGCGCTAATCAGGCCAAGCAAGCAGATCTTCAGAGGCAAATTACTGATGCTGAAACTGAGTTAGCCAAGCAAAAAGCTTTGCTTGGCGAAGACATTAAGCAAATGTACCTTGACGGGCAAATCAGTACCCTAGAAATGCTGGCGTCCAGCAAAGACTTGAGTGACTTCGTTGATAAACAGGAATATCAAACGGCCGTCCAGGATAAAATTAAAGACACTTTGGATAAAGTTACAGCCCTTAAGTTACAGCTTAAGAGCCAAAAAGACGCTGTTGATCAATTATTAAAAGACGAGCAAGATATGAACACTCAGCTGGCCACAGATCATGATAAACAAAATGAATTATTGGGCTATACCCAAGCACAGAAAGACCAGTACGCTCAACAAATTAAAACCAACAATGCCAACATTGCTGAGTTACGTCGCCAGCAGTTTATAGCTAACGCTCGCTTTATAGGTGGCACCCCTGGAACTGGACCGGCTTGTGGCGGTGGATATCTCGCCAAGTGGTGTGAAGTTCCTCAGGATACAGTGCTTGATGATTGGGGTATGTGGAACCGCGAATGCGTCAGTTATACGGCTTTCAAGGTTGCTGCTTCAGGACGCCATATGCCGTATTGGGGCGGCTATGGCAACGCTAACCAATGGGATGATAATGCTCGGGCTTCGGGAATCCCAGTCGACGGTAACCCTCGAGCTGGGGATGTAGCCCAAACAGATGCAGGTGGGTTGGGACATGTCATGTATGTCGAGTATGTTTATGGCGACGGCACAATCTACATCAGCCAGTACAACGCCGGGCTTGATGGCCGCTACAGTGAAAAGCGCATCTCAGCTGCTGGGCTCAATTTCATCCATTTTCCTTGATAAAACATTAGTCAGAGTCTGTTGCACTGTGACATAATGGTTACGACAATACTTGTTTGACGGAGGGTTAGTGAAGAATCCGCTTAAGGGACGTTTGTTCAATAAATTTAGTTATCTGCGCGCTTTAATATCCGCTTTTATCGCAATTGGTATTTTCTTTTTAGGTTGGGGAGTAGGCAATGGGAAATTGGCTATCGGTCCAAACGCTGTATTCCATCGTTCTGTCCAAAAAAATTTACCAGCTCACCTGGATTACTCCAAGGTTGATGAGTTATATAACAAACTTAAAACTGACTATGACGGCCAACTTGATTCAACCAAATTGCTTGATGGGCTGCGAACCGGTTTAGCCAACGCTGCCGGTGACCAATACACAGAGTACTTTAATCCGAGTGCTGCCAAAGATTTCAGTAGTGAGCTTAACGGGACCTTTACGGGTATTGGCGCCAAGCTAGGCAAAGACGCCAATAATAATATTGAAGTAATAGCACCAATCAGTGGTTTTCCAGCAGAAAAAGCAGGGTTAAA
This sequence comes from uncultured Candidatus Saccharibacteria bacterium, assembly GCA_964627365.1. Lineage (GTDB taxonomy): Bacteria > Patescibacteriota > Saccharimonadia > Saccharimonadales > CAZPPF01 > CAZPPF01. The sequence goes on from CAZVJS010000030.1 coordinate 2,372, forward strand.
GCCCAAGGACGTTATTGCGGCCATTGACGGAAAGTCAACTGCTGGACTGGCCGTTGAGAGTGCCGTGCAGAAAATTCGTGGTCCCAAAGATACTATCGTCAAGCTGACAATTATTCGAGGTGGTAGCCAGAAGCTTGATATTTCAATCACTAGAGACGATATTCAAATTCCGAGTGTAACTTCTAAAATCTTGGATGGCAATATTGGTTATATCAAAATATCACAGTTCTCCCAAGATACAGTGGCTTTGTCGCAAAAAACAGCCGATAGTTTCAAGGCAGCAAAAGTTAAAGGAATTGTCATGGATTTACGCAGTGATCCAGGGGGTTTGTTAGATGCAGCTGTTGGTGTTTCCAACCTTTGGCTACCATCAGGCAAGACGATATTATCAGAGCGTCGCGGAGGTGTTATTATTCGCACTTATACGTCAGATGGTCCAGCGACACTGGCCGGTATTCGAACTGTTGTACTGATTGACGAAGGGAGCGCGAGTGCCAGCGAGATAACAGCTGGTGCGTTAAAAGACAACAACGTGGCTTCACTCATAGGAGTTAAAAGCTTTGGTAAGGGCAGTGTCCAACAACTGGAAAATTTCTCTGATGGCAGCTTACTGAAAGTGACCATAGCTCGTTGGTACACACCAGCCGGCATTAACATCGACAAAGCCGGTATTAATCCTGACAAGGAAGTTAAAATATCTGAGGATGATGTCAAAAACAGCCGAGATCCACAACTTGATGCTGCTACCGCTTCACTGAATAAATAAATCTAGTAAAGCATTTACATTTTTAGCTTGAACAATTTCAAGAGGTAAGGTAGTATCTAAACAGTAAACGTAAGAGGTGAGCAAACGTGGCCAAGCGACCAACTAAGTTCGTGTTTGTTACAGGTGGTGTGCTTTCCGGACTTGGAAAGGGCATTACGGCCGCCTCCATCGGCAATATACTGAAGGCCCGTGGTCTCAAAGTAAACAGCCAGAAACTCGACCCGTATTTGAATGTTGATGCCGGGACACTTAACCCTGCCGAGCATGGTGAATGTTTTGTGACCAAAGATGGTGCCGAAACCGATCTGGATCTCGGCCATTACGAGCGTTTTTTGGATATTGAATTGACCAGTAAGAGTTCGGTAATGAGCGGCAAAATTCTACGCAAACTCATTGAAGACGAACGGGCTGGTAAATTTTTGGGCAAAACCGTTCAGGTTGTGCCACATCTGACCAATGCCATTCAAGATGCTATTATGGCGGCTAGCGAAGGCTATGACGTGCTAATTGTTGAAATTGGCGGTACAGTAGGCGACTACGAGAGCCCAGCATTCTTTGAGGCAATCCGTGAACTTGGTTCGAGGGTTGGCATGGAGAATTGTGCCTATGTTCACGTGGTCTATCTACCGTACTTATCGACGAGTCATGAGATTAAAACCAAACCGGCGCAAAATGCGGTTCGAGACTTGCGGGCGCTCGGTATCGTACCAAATGTATTGGTAGCACGCAGCGAGCAGCCGAATACCAACAACGCAAAAGCCAAACTCAGCGCGTTTTGCGGTGTGGCGGAAGAGGGAATTGCGATTTTGCCTAACGCTAAAACAGTTTATGAAGTACCGTTAACATTGGAAGACCAAGGGATTGGCAATTATATAACTAAACAACTCGGTTTGCCGGGCAAAAAGCCGCGCCATAAGCAGTGGCAAGATGTTGTCAAGCGAGCTACAGCTAATTTTGATGAGAAAGTCCGAATTGCGGTGGTTGCTAAGTATATGGATAACCAGGACACCTACATGTCAGTATTTGAAGCTTTGCGTTCTGCCGCTTGGTGGAATGAAGTGGGGCTCGAGATTGTCTGGGTTGACGCGGAAAAATTGCACCAAGGTAATTCTGAGGTAGAAAAATTGATGAAAAGCTGTGACGGTATTGTGGTGCCTGGCGGTTTCGGTATCCGCGGCCTAGAAGGCAAAATCAGCGCCGCTCAATATGCTTTAAAAGAAAAGGTTCCGTATTTAGGGTTGTGTCTTGGTTTGCAAATGGGCGTAATTGCAGCAGCTCGTAACGCCGGATTGAGCGACGCTAGTTCAGCCGAACTCGATCCTAGTAGCCAAAATCTGGTAATCAATACTATGAATGACCAAAAGGGTAAAGAAAACACCGGTGGCACGATGCGACTGGGCGATTATCCGTGTGTTATAGCGAAAGATAGCACAGCAGCTAAAATCTACGGTACGACACGTATCGTCGAACGTCACCGACACCGCTATGAGTGCAGCAACCAGTATCGGGACCAATATGAAAACTGGGGTATACGTGCGGTTGGTGTCAGTCCGGATGAGCGGTTGGTAGAAATGATTGAAGCCATTGATCATCCGTTCATGGTAGCCAGCCAATTCCATCCCGAATTCAAGTCACGTCCTAATCATGCCCATCCTATGTTCGACGGTTTTGTCAAAGCTATGATCAAACAGGCAAGTGATTAATTTACAGCAGAAACGATTTTGCCAGAAGTTACAGAATATGTTAGCATGAGCCTTATGGATGAACAAACACCAACACCTCAAACTCCGTCAGTTTCACCAACTCCTGAGCCGTCAGCGGTAACTCCACAGCCAGCTATGCCGCCAATGCCGCCTCAGGCACCACTAACGCCCGCCGCGCCAGCTCAGCCTGCACCAGCTCCCGAACCAGCCGTCAAAGCAAAAAGAATTTTATTAGTCGAAGATGACCAAGGCTTAGCTTCTGTATATTTAACTCGTTTACAAGCCGAGGGTTTCGAAGTAAAACATGTACCTAATGGTGAGGATGCTTTGGCCAGCGCCATAGCCTACAAGCCGGACTTGGTTTTACTCGACGTTATGATGCCCAAAATCAGTGGTTTTGACGTTTTGGACATCTTACGAAATACGCCAGAAACAGCTAATTTGCGGGTTGTCATGCTGACAGCTCTCAGCCAGGATGCCGATAAAGAACGAGCCTCAAGCCTAGGTGTGGATGATTATTTGGTGAAATCGCAAGTTGTCATTGCCGAAGTGATTGACCGAATCAAACACCATCTTGGCGTTAACTGAGACAAAACCTATGGTTTTTCTCGTCGCGGCGGGTTCGGAGTAAATCCGAAGCTTGGGCTGCTGCTTTCTTTAGGATTTGATGCAATCTGTAACATCAGATTGACTTTTTACAAAATTTATGCTAGAGTTATATCTGTTAATTGAAAAACAAATATGCCGCAAGAAGAATTACGAGATCCAATCATTCAAGCTCAGGAAGTAGTAAATACTGCTTATATTGGATACGAAGCTGCGTTAGGTTCTCTCGCTAATGAGCTGCCAGAGGTAGAAAAAGACCGTGGTTTAATAGGCGAAGCTGCTAAAACACTTGTCGCAGAATTTGGCATACAACCAAACTTATTCCAAGATCAAGCGCATGTATTATTTTTCACTGCTATAGCACAGAGATTTGGGAGGCTTGAAGCCAGCAAAGCTGACCTAGAAGTTGGTGTTTATACAAGAGAAAAGGAGTTTATTGGGGATGCCGTTACGCTGCTTGCACTAGACAAATCTGATCATTTTGAGTCTACCAAGGAATTGATTGATTCAGATGAGGTTGCTTCCTCAAATGTAGATCGTACAAATGTGTATGAAAGGTTTACCAATAAAGAGGTTAGTGCTGAGCTCAGAGAAGCTATTGACCAAAAAGGCTTGCTCGACGGAGTAAGGTTACGCTTGGGAATAACTCCAGACAATGAAGACTCATTTGAAGTCAGAGTTCTAAATATCGGTAGTGATATTACTGCATTTGGTATGATGCCAATAATTAGCGATGAGCTTAGTAGCAAAAATTATAATGATCCTGCATGGGCAGAACATTTTGCGGATTTTGAAGCCTATAAAACCTGGGAAGCTGGATTTGTTAAAAATGGCGACAGGTTTAAGTCAGAGTTGAATATGGAAGGGTCAATTCCCATGGCTTGGATGACAGTTATCGATGGCAAAAAAACTCTAAACATACCAATAGCTTTCGCCGAGAAAATGTTGCATAAAGATGATGTGGTGAATCATCAGTATGACGAAGCAGAGAATGCTAGGGATGTCGCTGTTCTTGAGCACGAATACACTCATACGCAGGGTGGATTGATACTCGATAACGATGTGTACTTCGGTACGCCTTTTGAAGAACGACGCGCCGAATGGTTCTCTAACGATCGTCAAGGCTACCAAGACATCAAAGGATTTTTCTTGGACTTTATACACGTAACGGGTGTAAATATATTTAAAATGTTAGAAGCACACCCAAAAGGTGGCGAGGCGAGTGAATTCTATACAGAATTAGCATCTAAGATTGGTCTGCAACGTGTTCTTGAAGTAGCCATTATGCCTCCAAGGGCTTACGTAGATGACACGAGGCAAATACAAAAACATGTTGCAGAAAACCTGGGCTCATTTGATAATATTACGAAAGCACTTTATGCGGATATGGTAAAGCAGGGTAAAGAGGGCGAAGTCAATGCTCGCTTAGATGAGTGGGCTCAAAGCTTACTAGACAAACCGCATGATTTTTGGATTGAACATCGTAAAGGCGCATTTGGGTTAAACTTTATCACTGATAAACTGGTCACAAGATTAGATAGTCTAAAGACAACTCAGAAAGCCGAGACTGCATAATTATTCAACAGTGACTTCAGTGCGGGCGACTGATCTGCCGCTGAAGAGGCGGACGCGGCGGGTGGTGAACTTGATTTCACCGTCTTTAGCAGCGTGAATGGTGTAGTTTCGGCTCATGAAAGCGCCTTTGCCGGCGCGTTTGGTCTGGCCAACTTGCCGGACAATAACCTGGCCAGTTTTTACTTTTTGACCGCCAAATAATTTAACACCGAGGCGTTGGCCCGGACTATCATGGTTATTTTTGGATGTTCCACCGGCTTTAACGTGTGACATAAAGTTACTTCCTTGTTACTACTACTAGTTCGCGCCCGACAAGTTGATCTGGCCGATGATATATCAGCTGGTCATTCCCGGTGCGAACAAAACTCACACGAGTATATCCCATATCTGTTAAATGGTCAAGAACAGGCAAGTGCTTAAAACCGTTTGGTGTTTTCCAGGCGGGCACTGCTAAACAGAGGCGCACGCCTGGTTTTACTTGTTTTGCCAGATTTTGCAGAAATTTTTTGTGAATATGATCACAATCACGGATGATTTCATCCAGTTTTACGGGAGACGGCAACAAACTGAGCGGGCGGCCCAGATAGGTCTCGGTAGCCAATAAGTCAAAAGGCCGAGTCCATGTAGCTTGCATAGCGTCTGCGACTTCTAATCGGAAATTGCCAAGCCGATGCATTGTCAGCCACTTTAAATTGGTTTGGCTATACTCTATCATGCGCGGCTCGAGATCTGTGCCATAGGTGTCATAGCCCATGAGCAGTGCTTCTTGCAAGACCACACCAGTGCCACAAAATGGATCAAGTAGCGTTCTTCCCAAAGCGCCAGTGTCGGGATCGACACAGAACCCGTTTTTATCAGGTAGTGGTGGTTCAGGTAGCTGCCCATTAGCAAGATTGATAAGAATCTGAGCTAGCTTTGGTGGTAGCATGCCTATACGGGCATCACGTTTAGGGCGAGCCTGGTCGCGGGCGGCATAAGCTTCAATGTCTTGCACAACAATCGTTTGGGCCAGGATAGTTTTGTTCCCGTCGGCTATAAATAACAGTTCCCAGCCGGTAGCGCCGGTTAAATGGTTGTGTAGTACTTGAGCACTAGACAACTGTTTGGTGTTATTTGGGACAATACGGACGTTACGACCAGTGGTTTTGATAGCTTTTTTGAAGCTCAATGCCCCAGCGTTTATTTTCTTTGGAGTCACCGATATGCCATGGACACTAACACCAAGCTTAAATTTTCCTTCAGGTACTTGTTTGACATGTTCTGGAATAGTCGAAATACCAAAATCTACTAAGTCTTCCCAGGTAGTAGTATCTAAAATGGTCAGGAATTTAGCCAACTTAATACTGCCGCCCAACCGACTAAAAGCCAGTGCACACGGGTCGACGTCAATAATAGCAACATCGTTGCCAACAAGCCGGACGTGCTCAGAGCCATATAAACTTTCTAACTCAGCCAGCCCTAATTCAGGCTGCCGGCCAAGAATACACAAACATTGGTTCATTACTCATACAGTATAGCGCGCCGAGACGATGTTTTTCAGGTATAATAGACGCTAATGGGTAATCTTAGTAAGGGTCGATGGAAAGTAGTTTTAAACTGGGTAACTATTGTCGCACTGCTAATTCTCATAGTTGCGGCCCGGCATCAGATTTGGCTGACTTTCCAGAACCTCAGCAAAGTCAATGCATTTGCGCTACCCGCCATGCTGGTTTGGCAGGCCTTAAATTATCATGCTTACGCCAAGTTGTACCAAG
>CAZVJS010000031.1:0-1965 GCA_964627365.1 uncultured Candidatus Saccharibacteria bacterium
AAAATAGGTTCTGGCACTCTTGACAGCAGAGTGCTAACGGCAGTACACTAGCACTGTAACTAATTGAGTGCTATGACAGAGCGACAAAAACAGATTCTAAGTGCAATTGTTGAGCAATATGCCGAAGTAGCCAGCCCGGTTGGCTCTAGTCTTTTGGCCAAAGTGTTCAATGTATCTTCGGCCACTGTTCGAGCTGAAATGGCGCAACTGGAAGAAGCAGGCTTCATTATGCAGCCACACACCAGTGCCGGACGCATTCCTACCGACAAAGGCTATCGTTTTTATGTAAACAACATGAGCGATGTGAAAGAAACATCTAACGAGCGCCGTGCCGAAAAGGCATTGACGGCCCGTGTCCAAGGCGGCGGCGTACCAGAACGAACCATACGTAACACCGTTGATACACTGGTTGAGCTGACACACAACCTTGGGTTAGCTACCATTGGTGATCAGCTGTACATGAGTGGGTTATCTAATCTATTTGGTCAGCCAGAGTTTATGCAGACAGCCCAAGTCCAGGAGGTTGCGAGGCTTCTGGACAACCTCAAGCCCTGGCTCTACGAAGCGGCACCAAATGAACCACTCAACGTGTATATCGGCCGCGAAAACCCCATTGGACGCGGCGCTGGCTGTAGCTTGATAATCAGTAAATTCCGTAGTCCCTACAGTGACAAAAGCTACATTGGCGTACTTGGACCAACGCGGCAAAGCTACCGCGATGTGATGAGCTTGGTCCAACGAGCCGGCAAGACCCTGGAGGAAGTCCTCTATGCCTAAGAAGACGACAATCAAAGATCTGACAGAGGCTTTGCAGCGCGAGCGAGCCGATGCAGATAATATTCGACGCCGCCACGCCGAGGAAATGATGGGGCTAAAAATCCACGTCAAAGCCAATGTGGTACGTGAGCTGATGCCGGTTATCGATAATTTCGAGCGAGCCCTCAAACACGTGCCCAAAGACCTGACAAACAACGACTATGTAAAGGGTGTGCAGGGAATCGTCAAACAGTTCGAAAAGACGCTAGAAAACATGGGTGTGGAGCGCATCAAGACGGTTGGCGAAGTGTTTGATCCGCATTATCACGAGGCTATTAGTGTCGAAGACGAGGGTGGGACGGTTGAAGTCGTCTCTGAAGAACTTCAACCGGGTTTCAAGATTGGTGATGATATCATCCGCCACGCCATGGTACGAGTAAAAACGGAGAAGAAATGATGGTTGATAGATTTGATTTTGATGATCTGCCTCCAGTAGAAGAGGTTGAAACGGATGATCTTATTCGCGACGGCATACTTACTTCTGAAGACCTTGAAGAGGCAACTGAGCTGTTTGGATCTTATGATGCAAGCGTAAAGGGTGCAGCTGAGGCTAGTGCCAGTTCTGCTTTGATAGACGAGGCCTTTCGACGTTCGCCTGAGGTGGCCCTAAGAGTCTTAGAGGAAGCACTTCATTGGAGTCTTGAAAAACGACAGGATCTTGCCGATCAGATACGCGCAGAGCTAGAAGAAGGTGCAAGGCAGGAGGACCCCGAGATCAGTTTAGAAGAGCTGGAAGACATGGATTATGATGATATTTTGCAGTATTCGAAAAGGCTCGCACAAGAGGCCCTAGAAAGACAAGAAAATTAAGGAGGAATAAGTTATGGGAAAAATTATAGGAATTGATCTAGGAACAACTAACAGCGCCATGGCTGCCATGCAGTCTGGCAAACCGGAGATTATCGCCAATAGCGAAGGTGCGCGTACCACACCATCCGTGGTAGCCGTAAATAAGAATGGCGAACGCTTGGTTGGTCAAGTAGCCCGTCGCCAGCAGGTAACTAACCCCAAGAACACTATTTATGAAGTGAAACGTTTGATTGGCCGACGATGGGAAGACAAAGAAGTCCAGAAAGACATCAAGCTGATGGGCTACGAAATGATCAAAAGCGGTAATGGCGTCAAGGTAAAGATGGGCGACAAAGAATA
>CAZVJS010000031.1:2065-8663 GCA_964627365.1 uncultured Candidatus Saccharibacteria bacterium
GTAAACTACTTTGCAGACGAGTTCAAAAAAGACACCGGGATTGATGTGACAGAAGACAACGCTGCTATGCAACGATTGCGTGATGAAGCCGAAAAAGCCAAGATTGAACTTTCTACTACCAATGAAGTGGATGTGAACCTACCATTCCTAACCGCTGACGCTGATGGCCCAAAGCACTTCGAACATAAACTGACTCGTGCCAAACTAGAAAGCTTAGTAGGCGATCTGATAGAAAAGACTGTCAAACCCTCTGAAGCCGCATTGAAAGATGCCAAGCTCAAAGCCAGTGATATTGACGCAGTTGTTTTAGTGGGCGGCATGACCCGCATGCCATCAGTGGTTGAGAAGGTAAAGAAAATCTTTGGCAAAGACCCTATGAAGGGCGTAAATCCGGATGAAGTTGTGGCTGTAGGTGCCGCTATTCAAGGTGGTGTGCTGCAAGGCGACGTCAAAGATGTGCTGTTGCTTGATGTAACGCCTTTGAGCCTCGGTATTGAGACGCTCGGTGGTGTAGCTACCAAACTGATCGAGCGCAATACTACTATTCCATCTAGTAAAAGCGAGACATTCTCTACGGCAGCTGATAGTCAGCCGCAGGTAGAGATACATGTAGTCCAGGGGGAGCGCGAGATGGTTGCAGACAACAAGAGCTTAGGACGTTTTGTGCTGGATGGTATTCCCCCGGCTCCACGCGGCACTCCACAGATCGAAGTGACCTTTAACCTTGATGCTAACGGTATCTTGAACGTAACTGCCAAAGACAAGGGTTCTGGCAAAGAACAGAGCATTACTATTCAGAACAGTGGTAACTTGGATAAAACTGAAGTCGAGAAAATGGCAAAAGACGCCGAGGCTCACGCTGAAGAAGATAAGAAAAAGCGTGAAGCCATTGAGGCTCGCAACATACTAGATGGTAGCATTTACCAAGCCGAGAAATTGAAGTCCGAGCACAAAGAAAAGCTATCCGAAGAAGATGTAAAGACTGTGGACGAAGCAGTTGAAGCAGCCAAGAAGGTTGTAGCAGACGAAAAAGCCGACAAAGATGCCATGGAAACGGCCGCTAAGGAACTAAACGATAAAATCATGCCGCTCGGTGCCAAAATGTACGAGCAAAAGGAAGAAGAAATCCCAGCCGAAGATTCCGAAAATCCGGAGGACAAAAAGGACAGCAAGGACAAAGACGAACCTGTCGAAGGCGAAGTAGTAGACGACAAGGAGAAATAATGTCAAGACCTACAACTCCCATCACCGAGGAAGTAATCAGATCATTTGAAGAAGATTTGCAGGAAGTTAAGCTGCCGTTATTGCAGCTAGAAAAAGAACCGTTTGTTGCTCCAGAGCGGGTTGCAAATGTTCAAATGAAAGTAGGTAAAAGAATCTTACCCAAAGCTCTGGACGAGAATAATGGCCAAGCCTAATCCTGAATTTAGAGAAATAATGTTACAGATGGCTGTTCGTGACCCTGAAGTCTCGCATCACTTTTATTCGGCGTGTGGCGATCTGGTAGATGCCTCGCCCGACGATGATGTGGCTGAAACATTTGCCAGGTTGGCTGGCAATAAACTCAGATACTACGACATTAGTGAGCGTTCGGACATTGATGCCGTCTTTGCGCTTGGATTATCCTTGGCAAAACAAGAGCACACCGATGGCTAAACGTGACTATTACGAAGTATTAGGCGTTGGCAAAAGCGCATCAGCGGACGAGATCAAAAAAGCGTTCCGTAAACTGGCTATTGAGCATCATCCAGACCGTGGTGGTAACGAAGAAAAGTTCAAAGAAGTAAACGAAGCTTACGAAGTCTTAAAAGACGAGAGCAAACGCAAACGTTACGATCAGTTTGGCCATGCCGGGGTTGGCAGCAGCGCAGCTAGCGACGGTAATCCGTTTGCGGGTTTTGGCGGTGGTGCCCAGAACATCAACTTCGACTTTGGCGATCTTGGCCTGGGCGATATATTTAGTAGCTTCTTTGGGGGCGGAATGGGCGGTCAGCAGCGAGGACAGCGCCAAAGCCGTGGTCGCGATGTAGAAACCAATGTAGAACTCACCTTTGAACAAGCCGTCTTTGGCACTGAACTGGATGTACACTTAAATCTGGATGATGAGTGCGAACACTGTAAAGGCACCACTGTAGAACCAGGCTACGAGCTCAAAACTTGCGAAACATGCGGCGGATCAGGACAAGTAATGCACGTAACGCGTACGGTTTTTGGCAATATCCAGCAAGCCAGTATCTGTCCAACCTGCAAAGGCGCCGGCAAAGTGCCCGAAAAAGTCTGCAGCGTCTGCCATGGCAAAGGTACGCAGCGCAAAAGCCAAACTATTACGCTCAAAATTCCAGCAGGAATTGACGATGGAGCTACCATTCGTCTTCGCGAGCACGGCGAAGCCATCGCCAATGGTCCAAAAGGTGACTTATACGTAAATGTTCGGGTCAAACCACATAAGAAATTCACTCGCGAAGGCGATCTGATCCTATCCGAAGAGCATGTGGGCATGGTTGAAGCTGCCTTGGGTACAGAAATAGAGGTGGATACCGTTGATGGACCAGTCAAAATGAAAGTACCGTCCGGCTCGCAAGGTGGCACCGACTTCAAGCTCAGTGGCCATGGTGTACCCCACTTAAAAGGCAGTAGCCGCGGTGCTCACATCGTAACGATCCTAGTTGATACACCCACTAAACTGAGCAAAAAGCAGCAAGAACTCCTTGAAGAATTTAACGACCACAAAAAGCGCGGAATATTCTAGGCCGCCTCACTAAATACAATTACCTGATTTCTACCTGCTTCTTTTGCGTCCAACATCGCTCGGTTTGCTTCTTCTAAAGAATCCAGAAAACTAAGCCCTGGGTTCACTTCACCCACGCCAATACTGGTGGTGGGATGAACTTCTCTACCTTCTATTTCACTAATACCCTCTATTGCAGTTCTCATGCGCTCAGCTATTACCGCGGCCTCTTCCTTGGTGGTGCCCGGGCAAATAGCTACAAATTCATCGCCGCCAAAACGGCCCACTGTGTCTTGGTCGCGTAAAGATCCTTTCAAGAATTGCCCTACCACCATCAAAAGCTTGTCGGCGGAGGGATGGCCAATCGTTTTGTCGATTAACCCAAACTGATCAAGGTCAACAAACAACATGCTATTATTTTCATTTTCTTCCACATCCGTCCGTCTGTGTCCGGGCTGTTTATTAACCAATTTTTCATATGCCAGCTTTAGCCCTTGAGCATTCGGCAGACCAGTCTTTGAGTCAATTAAAGCTTGGTCTTCCAGTCTCTCGTTTTCTGACCGTAACTCCTCTATTTCTGAAACCTTTTGCTGGTCTTTTTCATAGTAGTCCCTTGCAACTTGCGCAGCTATTGGGAGTACATGACCTTCAAGATCCTTGTTGGCGTTGGCAAGCGACTGTTCTAAATTGAATTGGCGTGAGAGGCCACCTTTGGATTGTTCTGTCATTTTGTTCTTTTTGTTTTTGCGTTTATAGCTATAATCAATAATAACATGAAAAAGCTTGTGGCAAATCAAGAGGGCTTTATTCCGATGATGCTCACACTTTTAGCAATAGTTATTGCTGTTATCGTCCTGGTGTATATACGAGTTCTCAGAGCCAGTCACTAGGTTGAAATCAGAAAGTTGTTGCCACGTTACCATAAGCAGAATAGAATTACTTTTGCGTCGGTATTTAAGTATTGCAAAAGTCACAGAAAAATGTTAGAATAATGTGTTCTCAGAAATAATTATTATGGTACGAACCAAACTACCAATTGAATACAATCACAACAGCCAGTTGGGCGCACTAAATGACGACCCAACTACTTTTTTATTGCTAGAAAAATTCTTTGACGATGTCTACATTGTGACTGATCGCAAGCAGCACTGGCTTGAGGATTTACCGCTGTCTTCAAACATTAATAGTTTGAACATGCCAGTCGGCAAAAACTACGATACCGAAGCCTTGCTTCGGAGCAAACGTTTTTTTGAATATCAAAAAAACAACCCAAAGATAAAATTCGATCTTTATCAACCGCTCGATCCACCGTATAAGGTTAATCCGTTAGTGTATCTCATGAACTCGCCAACAATTGCCCACGCCTACGAAAACAAGCGTTACTTCCGTGATGAATTCTCTGACCTTATCCGTATGCCAGAATACGAAAACAAGTACATTAGCGAGCTTGATAAAGCAGCATCATACCGCGATCTACACGACGAATATGGTGACTTTGTCTTACAGGACGAGGAATCACATGGGTCAAAAGGAACGTATATTGTTAAGGATTATGAAGATTACACTGATGCAGTCCGAGGACTCAAGAAGTACTCGCGCGGTCGCTCGGTAGTAGTTTCAAAGTTTTACCCTGGCGAGACTTCAAGCATTCAGGTATGTATTACAAAATATGGAATCTTTAGTGGTGGTATCCAGCGCCAACTATTAGGTAGTAAACATCTGAGTAATCCAAAACTGGAAGGTGTTGCCAAATGGTGTGGCGGAGAACTCGGCACCGAATATCCGGACATTGTTCAGCACCAAGCCCAAGAAATGGCAACAATCGTGGGTTCTGAACTGGCCAGTCACGGCTATAAGGGCATTTTTGGGATCGATATCATCGTTACACCAGAGAATGAAGTCTATGCCATCGAGATTAACGCTCGACACACTGGTTACTCGCACCTCATTAGTAATATGCAACTCTTAGAGGGCAAGATTCCATTTATGCTGTTGCACGTTCTAGAACTTGGTAACTTTGAATATGAAGTAAAAGACCTTGATGCATTGCCAAGTATGGGCCGCTACAAAAAGCCAGTTTCTTACCTAATCGTTAATAATCCACTGGATGAAGATTATGTGATGGAACAGTATATACGTCCGGGAGTATACCGTTATAAAGATGGTAAAATCGAGTTTGAAAAAAGTGGTATTTTCCTCAATGATCTCAAGGGCGAAGATACCTTTATCGTACACACTAAATATAACCAGGGTGAAGTTATAGGCAAGGGCAGACGAATCTTAAAAATCACCAAGTTTGGCAAGGCCATGAGCAAAGGAGACCTTAACCTTAAAAGCCAAGCCATTGTAGACGCTGTCAAAAAAGAGTTCGGTCTGCCACAATAAGCTGGTGACCAAGCAGCGGCTTAAGCGCTTTAATAGATTGTTAATTGCTAGTGCGTTTTTGCTGATTGTGTTGATCGGGTTTGTGGTGCTGGCTCAAAGGCCGTCGAGGCTGGTACTGGCAAACGCTATATTTACTTATGAATTGGCAAGTACCCCTTCCAAGCAGCTACAAGGCCTTTCGGGGCGCAGTAGTCTGCCCTTGGACCACGCCATGCTGTTTGTTTTCCAAGCGGCTGGCCAAGATTGTTTTTGGATGAAAGACATGCACTTTCCACTGGATATCATCTGGTTGAATGACCAAAAGCAGGCGGTATACATCAAAGAAAATGCTACACCGCAGAGTTATCCAGAGCAATTTTGTCCAGATAAACTGGCTCGATATGTGGTAGAAGTTAATGCCGGTGTTGCAAAGGGTGCTGGTTTGAAGTTGGGTGACACCGTCCGTTTCTAAACTGCTCATGCTATCATAATCACATGGCACCAGTTGTATTACTCGGTATTATTGCCGCTGTTCCTTTGCTTTTGATTCTCATTTTGCGTAGCAATGCGGCCGTGGTTTTCTTTAGTCTATGTGCAGGCAGCGTGTTGGTCACATTTGTTGGTAGTGATGCTTCAGAAGCTGTAGGTAAGTCGATTTCGGGTGCTAATACAGGAAGCTTTGTCAAAATTGCGTTACTTTTGCTCCCCGCCTTGCTTAGTTTGTGGTTTTTGCGTAAGTCAATATCACCGTCTAAGTTGCTTATCAATATTGTTGCAGCAGTTGGTGCGAGCGTTTCGATGGTACTACTTTTGGTGCCCTTACTGCCAGGTGGAGTACTCTTTAACATCGAGCAAAACCAAATCTGGCAACAAACCAATAGATATCAGGGTGCGATACTTGGTGCGACCACGGCAGTTGCCATCGTAAGTCTATGGCTTACCAATCGTCACAAGGACGATTCAAAACACAAGAAACATCATTGAACCATTGGAGCAGCGGGTGGAGTTGTTTCGTCTGAAGTTGGTGCTTCTGGTGCCGGTTCGGCAGGTGCAGGGGTCTCTGCTGTTGTTTCCGTTGCCGCGGTTGTGCTGCTTTCTGGTGTGGTTGCAGGAGCTTCAGGTGTTTGAGCAGCCACGGCAGGTGCAGCGCTAGAAGTTGCAGCCGCGCCATCTGGTAATTTGTTGTAGTAGCTCTGAATGATGGCATCACCAATACTTCCAGTAAAGATCATGAGCAGGAATACCAAAATAGCAGGCGCCTTTTCTTTAGTAACGTTACCCACGCCTTCGCTATATTTCCAGGCCCACCAGAGATAACCTACAAACGGGATTAACCAGAGCCAGGCGGTTGGAACTTTTTGACCCAATGCATTCATTTCACCCTTGGTTTTGACTTCCCAGTACCACGAATAAATGCCAAGTGTAATGAAAGGCAATAACAACACTGCCCATGGACTTCGTTTCTTCATCTTAAACTCCTTATTTGTTAATCTAAGCATAAGCGGG
>CAZVJS010000032.1:0-8573 GCA_964627365.1 uncultured Candidatus Saccharibacteria bacterium
AATGTGGGAGCTTTATGTGACAGAACAACCCGGGGAACCGGGTTTTTTTGTACCCGTGATCTATAATGAAACCGATGAAGATTCAAATTATTACGCTTTTTCCGGAAATGTTTCCCTCTGTACTAGAGACTTCTATGCTTTGGAAGGCCAAAGACAAAGGGATTGTTGAGTATTCGTATATAAATCTCAGAGACTTTGGCCTAGGTCCTCGAAAGCAAGTGGATGACACGCCGTACGGTGGTGGTGATGGTATGTTGCTTAAACCAGAACCATTGGTTGCAGCCATTAAGCTGGCCAAAAAGAATGATCCTCAGGCTACAGTGATTTTGCCAACCCCGCGTGGTAAGCTCTACAAACAGTCTGAAGCCAAGAAACTTGCTAAAGCCCACGGACTGATTTTGGTCTGTCCGCGTTATGAGGGGTATGACGAGCGTGTGACGAATTGGATCGATGAACAGTATTGCATTGGCAACTATGTTCTAACTGGTGGCGAACTGCCTGCCATGGTTATTATAGATAGTGTAGTAAGACTCATCCCAGGAGTTCTCGGTGGAGAAAATAGTGTCGAGATTGAATCGTTCCAGTCCGATGATACCTCGATTGAATTTCCACAGTACACTCGCCCAGAAAACTTTCAAGGCATGAAAGTGCCAGACGTTTTGCTCAGCGGCCATCACGCCGAGATCGAAAAATGGCGAAAAGAGCAGCAATAGTTGCTTGCTAAGCACAATTATTATATAATAACATCAGATGGAATATCGTGGACCTGTTATTGAAGCTGCTAACCGCTTTGGAGTAAAAGCGGAATTTGCTCTTTTTGAAACACGAACCGATGAAATCCAGCTAATCAGGGAAACACTCAAGTCCCAACTTAACCCGTTTCTTGCTGACCTCAAAGAACTTAGCCCTGCTATGTCGGAAAATTTAATGTCGGATTTAGGCTCAGGACTTGAAATTAACCTATTTGCAGTACTGGATGATCCCGACGAACAGCCGGTGATTCAAGATCAAGATTACGCAGTTATTAACCAGAAATGTGATTTATCCAGTGGCCAGCATGGAGATACAAACTGCCAGCCAAACTTGACAGTTTCTGTCTTGGCAATAGAGAACGCCCACAAACTATTGATGGGTCTATTTATCGGTAGGGATGGCGATGCAGAGGCTAACAGACATCACTTAGAGGCCGCAACAGGGATGACGGCATGGATGGCATCTGCGAAGTGGGCGTTTGATAAAGCGGATCCTTTAGTTCCTGGGCAGGAAGCTTCCAGTAGCCTGATACATTCTCTTTCTGGTTTAGCAGGTCTTACTCAAGAGGATATTGGATCGCTAACCAACGGTGAGGCAACTGCAAAAATTGAAGAAGCACTAGTTATTACCAAATATAGGTTTATGGGCATGATGGCCATTCGCTATCTAAAACGTTATGCTGATGAGCATGTTTCGCCTGACAGCTTTAGCCAGCAAGACTTGGATTTTTTTGAACGTCTATATCCTGGCATGTTTGAAACATTACGGCTTAAGGCTCCAGAACAAATTACCGCCATGGAGTTTAGCTTGGCTAATCCGCTTTCGCCGGGCGAGGCAGCAACGTTGCTAGGCTCGCTTTGATTTTTTAGAACCACTGCTTGCACGGGGTTCGTTAACCATCCAAGCGTAGACGCTCAGTGGGATAACAGTTAAGACCCAGCCAATTCCACAAAGCAGCATAAGCTGGTCTTCGTGTTTCTCAACTTCACGGAGTGATTTACCGGCTACCACAAAACCACTTGAGGCAGCGTTATTGTAGTGCTTTACCACCACGGCACTGCGCACACCGCTGGCTGGCTGCCAGGTCACGCGGTGTTCTTCGACGTCTCTGGCGTGTTCCAGCACGCCCGAGGGCACGTCAACGGTCTGACCACTAAGTTTTGCATTAGCAGCGATTTGTTTACCGCTATCATCATAAATAATCACATATTGGCGCAAACTGTCGCTCAGCTCAACGGTTGTACCGCTTGGGACTACAGAACTCGGTGAAGCACCTAAATTAAGTTGACGCACCGTTTCTTCAGCCAGTTCAACTTGGGCGTCGTCGGCACCTGCTCGCAATATATGTTGCCCCGTGGCATATATTGTTCCGAATACAATGGTCATAACCCATACCCAGAGTGCTAGCTTGATAATCCTCAGACCTGGTTTCATATCACTATTATACGATTTTTTTGAACCGGATGTTTAACGCATTGAGAATTGATTTAACTCGTGGCTCTACTTTAGGGTAGGACCACATCACCAAAAAATACGAAGCAAAGGCATATACAATTCCCAATATGGCATCTACTGCGTAGTGTTCACCCATATAAACGGTGCCCAGAACAATAAGCACCGGGTAGATACACGAAGCAAGACCCCATTTTTTGCCGAAGAACTTCATTATAAATATCACAAACAGTGTGGCATAGGCGGCATGGAGTGATGGAACAGCAGCCACGGGGTTTGGAGCGATTTTACTATAGGCCAGGTTGAAATTATGAAATCCAAGAGAGGCCCAAATATAGTTTGAGACGTGGGTGATTGGTTGAATGTAGCCTTGGTCCGAAGCCATCCAAGGCGGAGCAGCCGGGAATAGGGCGTAGGTAATAAAGCCAGCAAACGATAAAACAACATAGGTACTAATAACTTGCCAGTAGTAGCCAGCACGTTTTTTCCATACTAGGATTGCTAGAGCGATGGGCAAAATGAAGTGCATCATATAGACGCCGTAAAACAGAAAGTCATACCACATGACATGTCCGTGCCACCACCAACGTTGAAGTGTGGCGGTGGGCAGGCTGCCAAACAGCTTGATGTCCACGGATGGCATCCACAGGAAGTTAACACGGCTATTCAACTGATTGGCTATGCCGCGAAACGACTCATATACCAGTAGAAGCCCAACAAACGGAAGCAGCCTGCCCAGCAGGGCCTTGGCCTGCCCAATGGACATGAAGACGAATGTTAGGAAAATAAGTAGCTTGTCTGGTGTAGGCCAGCTGGGCTCCCGAATAAAGAAGATAATACAGGCCAAGGCCCCAATAGCTCCAATAATCTGCCAAATTCGTCCAGTCAGCGAAGCTTTAGACACTGATATCGCGTTTATTAAATATGTATAGCCCGAGAAGCGAAAAGATAATCGTCATACCACCAAAAACACTAACTTCTAGCAAACCAACATGCGAATGACCCAATATAGCTGAAGAATTAAAGTAATGAAACAAGCTCGCATACTGAAGATTCTTAAGATTTTCCTTTAGGCCAGAAACAATGTTCAGAACGTACATAACAAACAACAAACCCCCCAAAATCCCATATACTCGGCTTTTCTCACTACTCACTGCCGAAAGGAAGATGGTAAAACTGTATATAGCCATTCCGAATAAGAATCCCATCATTGCTAAGACAAGAAAGTTACGAGTCCAGAAGTTTATGCGGTACAGAAATGCGACTGGGATAACGGTTAAAACCGAAGCCATGATAAAAATAATCAATGAATAGACACCAGCCAGGTATTTAGAAAAGAACAGGCGAGTTCGAGACAATGGTTGAGATAGCAGGCCAGCGATGGTGCCTTTTTCAATTTCGCCTGCTATGGCACTGCCAGCCCGTGAAATTACGAATATAATAAGTAACAGTTGCCAAGTAAGGCTATAAAACTCCCCCGCCAAGTAGGTTTGAATGCTAGACAAAAAATTGGTATCAAAACCAAATGCGTCAGAGAACCCCTTGGGAAATGAACTGAACAGCTTGGAGTAGGTTTCGGCTTGAGCATGTAGTTGAGGGTAAAGTGAGACATATAGCACAATAAACCCAATGGTCGCCAAACAGTAGGCGATCAACGAGAATCTGCGCTCGCGCAGCTCTTTTACGATAATAGGTTTCATTTGTAGTACTCCAGGAAAATATCTTCCAAGTTGGCGTGAGTTACTTCCAGGTCTTTGAGTTTGTATTTAGTGACGACATGCATGACCGGGTTAAGGTCACCCTTTACTTTGAGGAGGGTATGTTTGTCGCTGCTATGCGCTACCTCAACATTTGGAAAATCAAAATCTTTTGTATTGATTGCTGTTTGCGATGAAATAGTTACAAGGTGTATGGCCATCTCGCGGATGCTTTGCATAGTTTCTTCGGCTACAATTTTGCCTTCTCGAATCACGGCCACGCGGTCACAAATCTTTTCCACTTCCGGCAAGTTGTGTGAGGAGACAAAGACCGTTCCACCGTCAGCCTTGTATTCGTGTAAGATGGCGTAAATCTCTTGTTGAAGCAACGGATCCAAAGCCTTGGTGGGCTCATCCATGATAATCAGCTCGGGTTTGCCGTACAGTGCTAATATCAGGGCTAGCTTTTGTTTATTACCGCTAGATAGATGTTGAAACTGTGTGTTTATGTCAAGGCCCAAGCGCTTAACTAAATCATCGACATTTGCTTTGCCGCGAACTTGCCCAAAGAACTCTAAGTACTGTTTACCAGTCCATTTGCCGTAGAGTGCTGGATCTGAAGACAAAAAACCAGTCTTGGCTTTAATCTCTACGGAGTCCGTATGGGCTTCTTTGCCAAGTATTTTAATACTGCCGGTTTGCGGCCGAATAAAGTCCATCAAACAACGAATAGTAGTGGTTTTACCGGCACCATTGGGACCCAGAAAACCAAAAATCTCACCAGACCTTACCTCTAGGTTAACTCCGTTAATACCACGCTTGTTGCCGTACAGCTTGGTGACGTTTTTTAGGCTGATTGCCGCTCTCATTACAAATTATTGTAACAGAAGCGGTTTATTTGTTCTCGAGGTCGTGGATTTGGCTATGGTCTAGGCCGTAGTAGTGAGCGACTTCGTGCCACAAGGTATGTTTGACTTGCTCAACTAATTCGGCGTGGCTATTGCTGGTCCACTCCATAGGTCTTTTGAAAATTGTGATCTTGTCCGGTAATACAAGGTTATAACCAGCACCACGCTTTGTTAATGGTACCCCCTCGTAGAGTCCATACAGTGTCTGACCGCGCAGTAGTTCTAGCTTGTGGCGTTGATATTCACTTGGTTCATCCTCAACCACAAAAGCCAGATTCTTGATGTGGCTGGCGTATTTTTCGGGAATTTTATCAATGGCGTCAGTCACAATTGCCTGAAATTCATCATCAGATACTTGTATCATTACTATAATAAGTATAGCGTGGAATAATCAAAGATGGTAGCGAACTTAAACCATAAGGCTTACAATTAGTATGAAATGAACCCTCAAACTGGCAAAAAGATTGTAATTGTTGATGACAACACCAGCCTGTCAGAGATATATAAAACCCGTCTAGAACTGCTTGGTTACACATGTTTTGCGGCTTACGATGGCCAAACCGCTCTAGATGTTATTAAGAGTGAGTTGCCAGATCTGGTGCTACTTGATTTGATGGTTCCCAAAATTGCCGGTGACCAGATTTTGGCCCGCATGCGAGCTAGCGACTGGGGCCGCAACATAAAAGTTCTAATCATTTCCAATCTTAGTGAAGCTGATGCTCCGGCCGGTCTGCGCCAGCAGGGTATTGAAGGCTATGCGGTGAAGGCTAATCTGTCGGATGACCAACTGGACCAAATCGTGGACCAGATTCTGAAGCCAGCCGACCAAACCGAAGATATTTCTCTGGAAACGCCAGAGCAAAATGTGGAAACGGAGACTAATCCAACGCCTCCAGCGTAAGTAGCGTGGAGCAAATAAATGGATTACAATGGCACTAACATGGATAACCCAGTTGTAGCTCAAAAAATCGTCATCGTCGAAGATAATCCCGCTCTGTCTGAAATTTATAAAACACGCTTGGAAGCACTTGGTTATAGCTGTTCGGTGGCCTTTGATGGCATTGCCGCGCTCTACATGATTCAACAAGAATTGCCCGATCTAGTTTTGCTTGATCTTATGGTTCCAGACATTGCAGGTGATGAGATTTTGGTACGAATGCGAGCTAGTTCATGGGGTAAGCGCATACCAGTTTACATTCTTTCCAATCTCAACGAAGCCGACGCACCAAAAGGATTACGTGATCTAGGTATTGAGGGCTACTCTGTCAAAGCTAATCTGTCGGATGACCAACTGGACCAGATCGTCAATAATATCCTTAAGCCCACCGAAGTAAAATTAGAACATCTCCAATAAACGTGCTGGCGTATAATACATACTGAAACGTAATGGGGAGGATACTATGAAATCTAAGCTCAATCCGTATATTAGTTTTGAGGGTAATGCACGGGAAGCGATGGAATTTTATAAAACAATCTTTGGTGGGGAGTTGGATCTGTCTACTTTTGGAGAAGCTGGCATGACTGACCATGGTGTCAAGCCCGACCAAATTATGCACGCTTCACTCACCGCTGATAACGGTATTACACTGATGGCCTCCGATACTGCTACTGGCTTCAGAGAATATGTAGCCGGCACGAATATAAGCATTTCATTGAGTGGTGACAACGAAGAAGAACTGACTGGCTACTACAAAAAGCTCGTCGATGGTGGCAAAGAAGAACAGCCCCTTACCAAAGCACCCTGGGGAGATACTTTTGGTATGTGCATAGATAAGTTTGGCATTTTCTGGATGATCAATATCGCTGGCAAAAAAGCTTAGTTGAAAAATATGTCCGTGCTGTAAACTATTAGATTAGATGGCGGAGCAGACTTTGGGAAGTAAGGCAGATATTTCACCGGTTCGATTAAGAGTCGGGGTTCTATTGATTATCTTATGGTGGATACCGTTTTGGGCATTAGCACCATGGATAGCATCACAGCTAAGTACGGGTAATAATGATCATACGACAGCAGTAATAACTACGATAATTGTAGTTATTCAGACGATTTTAGGTGGCCTGGGCATCTACATTGCCGGTAAACAAGCTTATCAATTATTGAAAGATACGCCCAAAAAACAAGTACCGCGTAAATTATGGACTGTACTACGGCACGGAACAACCAAATGAAGACATCTTCATCTCCTCGATTTAGCATAGTGATTCCGGCCTACAATGAGGCTGACTATATTTCTGAAACTCTAAAATCTCTGAAAGCCCTCAAATCCCAAGAGTCAACTGAAATCATCGTAGTTGATAATAACTGTACCGATAACACTGCTGAAATCGCGCGAAGTTATGACGCACGCGTTGTTTATGAAAAAAATCCAGGTGTTTGTTGGGCTAGACAAGCCGGAACCGCAGCGGCTAAGGGAGACATTGTTATTTCAACAGACGCAGACACAACCTTTCCTATAGACTGGATTTCCCAAATTAGCGATGCCTTTGATAGTAACGGTGTTGTAGCAGTTGCCGGCCCGTGTCGCTATGTTAACGGACCAGCCTGGGGAGGCCACTATACAAAACTATTGTTCGGGCTTGTTAATGTTGTATACCGAATTTTTGGAAAAACAACCTATATTACGGCAACCAACACAGCCTTTAAACGTGATGCATGGAGTGGATATAATACCGGGTTAACTCAAGGTGGTGATGAGCTTGATTTGCTACGAAACCTCAAAAAGAATGGCAAGGTGAAGTTTATTAATAACAATTGTGTTTCAACTTCTTCTAGGCGTTTGACGCGAGGATTCATATATAGTTTTTTCTTTTCATTCCTACTGTATTACCTTGTTGAATATAATTTGAACCGAGTTTTCAACCGTTCATTTTTTGGTATGGCACCCAAATTTCGTAACGACCAAACTTCCAAATGGTATTTCCCCTCCGGAGTTATTTTTGTAATTGTTATTGCTGCGTTCTTCCTGGTAGGTCGGCAAGTTGTCCATGAAGGTTTAAATGACGTTGCGACAATACTACAAAAATACCTGCAACGATTTACGTCGATAGTATGATCTGGGTAGTTCTATTGGTCAGTGTTATCTGTGCCACATATTGGCTATTTATGTCACCTCACTCCCAGGCATTTGGATATTTTCCATTTCGAAAAAAGACCCGAGGACGAGTTATAGCATTAACCTTTGATGATGGGCCCAATGAACCATATACCTCCAAACTTCTAGACCTCCTTGCTACATACAAGGTTCACGCGACCTTTTTCTGTGTTGGAAAAAACGCACAAAAATATCCGAACATTGTTAAGAGAATTGACAAAGAGGGACATACCATTGGAAACCATTCCATGTCACACGAGTTTCATAAGTATTTCACTCAGCCAAACTTTAATTATGAGATACAACAATCACAGTCCATCTTAGGAGAAATTATAGGCAAACAACCAGCCCTATTTCGTCCTCCTTGGCTTTGGCGACAACCCTGGCTATTCAAAAGCTTGAAACGTGCCGGTATGCAACCTGTTTCAGGAACCTTTGGTAGTGCTTTTGAAGTTCTTCAACCTAGTGCAGAAACCATTGCCAAACATGCACTCAAGAAGGTTAAACCAGGAATGATTCTAATTTTTCATGATGGTTTTGATGCTAAGGGCGGCATTCGATCCCAAACCGTGGCAGCGATTGAAATCGTGTTAAACAAACTCATTAATGACGGATACAAGTTTGTAACGGTAGACGAGTTATTAGGGATTGCTCCATATAAATAGGAAATG
>CAZVJS010000033.1:0-2258 GCA_964627365.1 uncultured Candidatus Saccharibacteria bacterium
GGTTATGACGCCCTTAAAACCGGACTAAAGATTCTACCTCTCTCAATTGCTCTGATCCTTTTCTCGGTAATGGGTATGCGTCTGGCCAATAAGCTCACTGCACGGCGGATTGTTAGGATCGGTCAAATCGGTCTAGTAATTGGCAGCCTTATCTTGATGGGCTCAATTAATGTGGAGATGAAGGGTGCGCTGTTTGCCAGCGGTATGTTTGTTTTGGGAGCCGGACTGGGCTTACTGGCTTCACAACTTGGAAATATCAACATGTCGTCTGTTGATGAGTCAAAGACTACTGAAGTCGGAGGTTTGCAAGGTACTTTCCAGAACCTTGGTTCGGCTCTTGGTACCGCACTCATTGGCTCAGTTTTTATAGCAGCCCTAGGATCTGGCTTTGTGACTGGTATCAACCATAGTACGGTTTCAAACCAAGTAAAAGACTCTGTGAACGCTAACTCCTCTACCTCACTGCAGATCGTTTCTGCTAGCCAGGCTGAAGACATTGCGACCAGCAAAGGACTAAGTGAACAAGATGCTGCCGACGTGAGTAAGATTTACAACGACTCACAACTAGAAGCATTACAAGAAGCTATGTTTTTCTTGGCCGTCGTTGCTCTGTTTTCAATAATCTTATCCAAGAATCTGCCCAACAAACGCTTTTCCTAAACGAGTTTTTTGATTTCTTTGATAATCTGCGCGGTGTCATGATCTTGGATAACGTGCATACCTAATTTCTTTGCAGCTTCGACATTGTCGGCTCGATTGTCGACAAATATACACTCTTCAGCAGGCAGCCCGAGCTTTTCAAGCATCAGTTGATAAATTTCGGGGTCTGGTTTGCGCATGCCGACATCGCAAGAAATAATAACTGGATCAAATTGTTTTAGTTCCGGGCTGTGACGAAAAACGAAGGCCACGGGTGTGACCATGTTAGAAAGTACAGCCGTTTTGACTCCACGTTCACGAAGTTCGGCCGCAAACTTTACTAGCTTTCGTTGCACACGAATACGTCTAAGAACCCAGCCATAATCAAAAATCACTGCTCGTATCATCCCGCCCATCATACCAAATATTAGCAGCCTGAGCAGATTCTAGATAAAATATAAGAGTTGATAGGAACATCCTCATGGATCACTTCAAGTCACTACTAAACGAATACCCTGTTAAATCCTTTAGCAAGGGCGAGATTATTCTGTATCAAGGTGAAGTGCCCGAAGTGGCTTTTGCCGTTAAGTCCGGTCTGGTGCGAGCCTATGATATTAGTTCCGATGGCAGTGAAAAACCGATTGCCTTCAAAAAAGCACTAGAGATCTTTCCCACCGCCTGGCTATTCAAGAAATCCCCGGCCACATTGTATTTCTACGAAGCCTACACAGATGTTCAAGTGCATGCTTTGCCGCGCGAAGAATTTTGGCGTTTGATCACCAACGACAAGCTACTGGTGCACAAATTACTCGATGATTACGTGACCATCAGTGTTGCTAAGTCACTGAGGATTAACGCGCTGCAATACTCCAAGGCAGCAGACAAAATGATACATATTTTAGAGTACTTGATGGTTATGTATGGCCGTGAACTGAAAAACGGTAAGGTTGTTATAGAACTTCCTATTATTCAACAGGAACTAGCAAATTTACTGGGTATTACCCGTGAAACAGCGGTCATTCAACTGAGTAAATTGAAGCAAGAAGGTATTTTGACTCAATCGCACCGGAAAATTATCATCAACAAGACACGTTTTTCTCAATACTTGGGCGAATCGGAGTTCTTGGGTCTAACGCTCTAAGACTTTTTACGAGTGGTCGGCAGCATACCCTTGATTACGCGAGTGAGCTGTACTGGTGAGGCGTGGGCTTTGACTAAGTATTTGTATGCTCCAAGCTTCATGGCCTCTTTGACTTTTTCGTCATCACCAACGTTGCTTAAAATTATGATCTTAACTTTGGGGTGAGCCTTTTTCGAATTATAAACTTCTAGGAACTGGACGCCGTCCATAACTGGCATCAATAGGTCGAGTAAAATAATATCCGGCTCAAATGCCTCGGCTTTTTCAATGCCTTTTTGTCCATCCTGGGCAGTCTCAACTTTGTAGCCCTCTTTTTTGAGAATAATCTCGTACGCTTTACTTAGAACATGGTCATCTTCAACAATTAAGATTTTATCCGACACAGTGCCTCCCTTTGGGAAATTATTATACTCTTTCATGATTTGGCTTGCTCCAGAATTTTTAATGGTAGTTTAACGTAGAACGTCGTACCCTTGTC
>CAZVJS010000033.1:2358-8468 GCA_964627365.1 uncultured Candidatus Saccharibacteria bacterium
GGCATCGATAAGTATGTTCATGCGATGCGTGGCATCAAGAATAGTGCTGACGTACTGATCTTGTTGTTTGGTTAGCTGACCACCCAAATTAGTCTCTAGCATGTGAGCATAGGTTTTTATTGCCGATAAGGGTGTGCGAAGCTGGTGTGAGGCAATAGATATAAACTCGCTTTTCATTTTGTCGACCTGGAATTCGTAGGTATTGTCACGAATAATCGATATTGCTCCAACCGGCTTGGCATCAATTAAAACCGGAGAAACTGTAATAGCCACTGGCATGCGTTTACCAGATTTGGTTCGGTAAAAAAAGGTTTCAGAAATTGGTTTTCCAGTTATAAAAGCCTTTGTTATGGGTCGTTCAAGTGGACTTAGCTCGCGGCCAGCAGCATCTTCAGCGATGACTATCTGTGGATACCAGCGACCCACAACCTCTGACTCGCGGAAACCAAGCAGGTCAAGCGCCACCTGATTAATCCGCTCCACCCGTCCGTTAATATCAGTCAAAATTGCGCCATCACCAATGGCATTAAAAATGGCAAATGTTTGAGCTTGTTCACGACGTGCCCGACTAGTGCGGCTTGTGATGTTCTTGAGACTCTTGGCTATGGGACGCACAGTTATGACCTCCTACGCGAGCCTAAGTGGTTTTTGGTAAGGCCATCAATACGTGCAAAGTAGTCGCTGATTAAACTTTGGTCATCGGTTAGAATCGACATAGCTACTCGTAACCACTCAGTTAGTTTGGTCATGTCTTCTGGCTTGATCAAGGTTGGTTGTTTACCTAGATGATTTGAAATTTGACGATCAATAAAACGCCCAGCGGCTGGCCCTAGGTAATCTTGAGTGATATCGACGATAGAATTATAGAGGTGGTTAGTCTCGGCCATAAGCACTACACTTCCTCAATCTTTTTTAGTCTTTTAGCTCCAATTGCAATGAATATATACCCTACCGCAATAAAGATAAGTAGAAGATACACGACCAGCAACAGATACTTGATGGTAAGTTTGTCTAAAATAGTAATTAGTGCCGTGAGGTAGCGCAGAATCATCAATAGGGCTACCACCATACCAAGACCAATTGCTACTCGGGTAAAAGCACTTTTGTATATTTTTCCAGCAACATTATTGCGATACAGCCAAAGCCGGTATGCTGCCATTACACCCAAGAACCACATAAGAGTGTATGGCAGAAGTACTGTAAGGATTATGAGCCAATCCGGCAAATAGTAAGCAGCAGTTGTTAAGTTGCCTGTTGGAAATTGCCTGGCTGGGTTATGCAGGCTCAGATAATAGAAAATCCCCACCACAACCGTAAATCCCATCATCAGGTAAATCTCACCGCGTTGCCTCATTGTCTTCTGAGTAATTTGGAGCAGACCAGTTGCACCTTTATATATAAATGCAAAGGCACTCAAGTATAAAGCAATTGTGACGTAATTGCCGATGATAACTGAACTTGGCATGAAGTTTTGATACACACGGCCGTAATAACTCAATAGATTAGACAAGATTGAGCTCACCGGCAAACTCAGAGCTAATAAAAATAAGCCACTGGCGATCAAGCGATGGTACTTACCGTCTTTAGTTTTACTAATTGTGTCTGCGTAGCTGTCGTAGCGATAAAATCCGTAAAAACCAACTCCCCAGATTGCCACTAATGGCAATGCAACGACTAGGCTCAGGGCTTTAATGGTTGAGGGACTTATCTGATATTTGGCCAAAGCCTTTTTGTCCGGTGGCAGAAACAACGCAATGGTGAGGTAAGCAACTGAGAGGGCGATATAGAGAGCGATGATAGCTTGCTTGGTTGCCGTTTGTTGTGCTCTCATAATTTCATACTTATAAATTTAAATCCCCAGGTACCAATTAATAAAGCCCCGGACTGGTACCCTAATTTTTATAATGGATCGTACTATAACACCTCCCATTACGTTGAAATGTTAAATATCTATCTTTTTGTTGCAAAAAAAGCTAATTGCTGGTGTTGTTTAGTCTACGCTTAAATGTCTTATAGAGAAAAGCAAAGTACAGACTTAACGGGATAACCAGCAGGCCCACGCCTGGGTTAACCAACTTGGATACAGCTACAATAACTATTACGGTTGGAACCAGCCAAATTATAAAAGCTCGAGCCGAGACTTTTAGCCTCAGATATTCCGCACCCAAGTAATAGTACGGGAAGACCGTTACAACTAGTAGCGTGCTAGAAAGTAGTCCAAAGATCAGAACCACCGAAAGCCCCTGCCAGAATGGGCTGCTCAAGGCCAGTGGAATAAGTGCTACAACAGCTGTTGCACTGGTGGCAAACAATGGGCGGAATCGCTCTTCTAGGGCGGCTACGGCTGCATCAATGGCTCCCATGCCACTACGTCTAGATTGATTGGCATAGTCGGTAAGTAAGATGGTGTTTTTAATACTAAGGCCAATGAGCGCAAAGAAACCGAGCATGGCAAAGAAACTAATGGCGTTATGTGTAAGGTACAAGCCAAGCATTACGCCAAAAATACTAAACGGTATGGCCATAAAGATCAGTAGTGGCTGAAGGAACGAACGGAATTCGAAGAGTAGTAGGATGTACATGGCAAACAGCAGTATTGGAAAAGCGAATAGTAAGGTCTTAAAGGAGTTTTGATTCTCGGACTCCTGGCCAAGTTCGAAATGTATAGCGTTTGAGTCTAGGCCATAACTCTTGAGTTTCTCCTGAGTAAACTCGTTTTTTACGGCCGTTTGAGCCAGGTTTACTAGAGTTGTGGTGTCGTCACCGTCAAAACCAGAGGAGACCGTTACGACTGGCTTACCATCTGAGTTAATGTACTGATTCGGGCTAGAAACTGTAACGTGAGTAAAGTGAGCAGTTTTGCCACTAACACGCTTTAGCTCGGTTTTGGTTAAGTACGCCTGTAAGTCGTTAGCCATTTTATAGGCGTTTTCGCGGTCGCTTGCCTCAATATTAACCGTAAAGACTGTTCCCGGTGGGCCCAGGTCAAGTTGACTAACCACAACTTGAGCTTGCTTGAAATCAGTGAACTTAGTTTGGAGCTGTTTAACAAGTTCCGGAGAAGTTACCTTTCGCTTGTTATAAGAGATGATGGTGATTTGTTCCTGGGCAGTTTGTGCAGTACCAGTCCCAAAATACGAGGCTTGTTCAAAATTGGAGCCCACTGTTTCTGATGCGATGGTATCTGCCTGAGCAGCAATGGTTTGAGCTTGGTCAATAGTTGTCCCTGGTAGGAAGTTCATGGTTAGCGCCAGACCGTTGGTGTCTTTGGAGGGTGGGAAGATGTTAAACACTACTTGAGTGGAGATAAATAAACCGGCGGCGATAAAACAAAATCCAACAAACATGGCAGTAAGCCCAACGCCAAAGAGCCGCTTGCGTGAGTTTCTGGCCCACAACATAGGCCTGGCAATAAAGGCGGCCAGCTTGGCTTCGAAACCGGCAGCCACTTCTTTGACAGCCATTTTGCCTAGTTGTTTATTCCCTAATAGTACAAAACGTGCAAAGAATGGAATAAATATCAGGGCCACGATTAAACTGATAATAAGCGACGAGATAATGGTGATGGGAATTGCTCGAATAAAGCTACCCAGGATGCCACCTACAAACAAGAGTGGCGCAAAGCTTATGGCTGCAGTTGCTGTAGCAGCTACCATAGCTCGACTGATCTTTCTGGTGGCCTCTAGCACAATCTTGCGACGATCTTTGTGCCGTTTTCTGGAGGCATCAATCGCTTCTACCATAATAATGGTGTCATCAACAATAAGTGCTAGTCCAAGAATCAAAGCAAACAATGTAATAACGTTCAGGCTGTAGCCAATGAGATACAGCAACCCAAGGCTAGTGAGCAAAACGGTGATCATGGAAACAATGGTAATAATTGATGCTCGGATGGCTATCACTAATGAGCCAATCACCAATACTGCTAGCAGGCCTTCCAGGAGCACGCGTTGCAGCTCACTAAGATTGTCCTTGATACTTGGCGCAAAGCTGGCGCTCACGGTGGCTTGATAATCTTGGAACTGAGGCTGTTTGTTTAGCTCGTTTAGAGCATCTCGGACCTGCTTATCTAGTTTAATAACGTCAGATCCAGGGTTTTTGGCTATACCAATGATGACCGAATTGAAATAGTTTGTGCTGCTATTTTGTCTGGTTCCAAAACGATCAAAGTTTCTTTGAATAGTGATGGCTTGGCCGCTGCTTGGGTCAACGGTTTTCTGGAACGGATCTTTGACGAATACGTCTTTAACCAAAGGTAACTTTTTGTCCTTGAGCCAAGCAGCGGCCTCCTGGGCTTTGGCGGTTATCTGCTCTGTTGAAGCATCATTTTTCTTATTATAAAAAGACACTGCAACGTCGACGGGCAGAATATCACCACCAGTGGCTCCAAAGTACGGAACGTTGTATTGAATGTGGGCGGAGGTTGGCACCTTGCCGGACTGATTGACTTTTTGCTCTAACTCTTTGGCGGCCGCTCTGGCGTCCACCCCTTCTTTATACTGAATCTGAATCGTAAAGAAATTATTCGAACTGCTACCCTGCACTGTGCTCACGTTTGTTTCTTGAAGCGCAGCGTCAACAATTGGTTTGGTTACGTTTTTGTCAACGCTGGCCGCATCACTGGCATAGGTGCCGCTCACCAGGGCCAGAGGAATATCAACGCTCGGAAAACCCTCACGCTTGAGTAGGGTTGTGTAGCTAAAGAGACCAAAAACAACCAAGGCGAGCCATATAAAACCAGTTAGCAGTGGTCGATCAAAAAAAGCTATCGACAGACGGGGCAGCAGCTTATCTTTGGGCTGAGACTTGCGACTTTTAGTCAAACTTAACCTCCATTTGGCATTAATCGTATCAGAAAATCACACCAAATAGAACGGTCATTCGTTAGAAGCGGTCCATAATCAAGCTGGGTTGCCAAATATCGCGGTTAGGCTGGATAGCCTTTTCGTGCCCTTTGCCCATATCAATCTCCTTTAGACTTTCGAACACTGACAGAGTAACTCTCCAGGGTTTACATTTCTGTTAGTTTCCTCGCATAAAATTACTATCAGTCTGCTCGGAACGAAGTTTTGCCAGAACCTTTCTCGAGCCACTCCAGGGTTGTATCGTTAAACTGTTAGTCATCTGCGCCTAACTATATTTGAAATAAATAGAGAGCATTTAATTGCTAGCGGTATCTAAGGGGTAATAGTCGATTTTCTCGCAGAACTTTGAACGGTTATGCTTTAGAGTTCGTTTGTTAAGGAGTGTGGTTGTATATGGCAGAAGCAGTAATGACCTATGGTGACGATGGGTTTTATGATTTTGAAAAGGCTGAAGCACTGATTCGTAGTGTGCATATAGAGATAGCGGCACCTCTTGCAGGTAAAGTAGCTACACACGCAGACTGGCCGCAAGAGATTGCGTCTGCGCCTACTCCCAGGTCTTTAGCGAGGCCTGTTTCTTTACGCGCCGCTCTTTATTCTGGAGTAAATGTTCAGAATAACTAAACTGTTCCCGATTTTTCGCGGTGAATACAACCAATCCAGCAACAGGGTCGGCGTTTTCCTTCTAGAAGTTCAGAAATTACTCTTTCGACATGTTTTTGTCTCGTTGTATCTGTCTTGACGTTGATAGTCCAGCAGATCCACTCGTTGCGTGCCAGTGGAGTCAGGTCTTCCCATCTTTCCAGGGCAGATTTATCAGCTACAAGTGCCGCACGTAAGTCTGCAGGCAATTCATGTACCACACCAGTGGCAACTTCTACGTTAGGCATCTTCTAACTATAGCAAATGCCATTGGGATGCGAATGGATTGACGAAGAGCAAAATTAGGCAGACAATTAGGCTTGATATAAAGGCTAAGGAGTTTTGAGATGTTTGCAACAACAATTTTGGGTGTAACGTTATCAGCAATCTGGTGGTTTATGATTGCAGTTCTATGGGTTATTATCGCATTTTGGCCAGCTATGATTGCCAAAGGCAAAGGCTATAGTTTCTTGTTGTTCTTTATCTTGAGCCTGCCATTTTGGTGGATCATGCTTTTTGTAGCACTGTTTATGCCAGACAAATCTGGACCCAGTTCTACCCCTGTTGCTCCTGCAGAATAAGCTAAGGCTTTCCGTTTAAATA
>CAZVJS010000034.1:0-8319 GCA_964627365.1 uncultured Candidatus Saccharibacteria bacterium
TTTCCGGCAATCACAAACCGCAAGTTCGAAGTGGTGTGTGTTGTTTCGTAGTGATTTCGGATGTCTTGAATTAGCACGTTGTCCATTAGTTTGATGCGTTCTTGGTCAGTCACTACAAAAAAGCCATATTTTTCTCGAAGCGATAAGCTCAAATGCCGGAAATGGTTGTTGGAGCGAGCGGTTAACTCTTCGCGAACGTTGCCAAACTCGGCCTGGAATTCTTCCTCCAGGAACAACGGCTTGGTAATGGCTACCATCAGTAACTCGAGCACGCGTTCCCACTCAAAATCCGCGCATTCGGCCTCGTAGGTTATATCGTATGTTCCGGTGGAAGCATTGCAGTAGGCGCCGTTTTTCTCAAACTCAGCCTGAAAAGCTCTGGCTTTGGGAATAAGTTCGTTAGCTCCTAATAATAGATGCTCCATAAGGTGTGGTGTCTCCCATTTATCTCGGTCCACCAGGTATTCGCCAGCCCGAAAGTTAAATTCATAGGTCATCACACTGGCGTCCGGAATATCAACCAGGAGACCCTTGGAGCCGTTTTTTAGGGTCAGTTCTTTGACGACGTGCTTCATTTACGCTTGCCTTTTTGGCGGCGCTTACGTTCGGCCTTGCGAGATTTTTTGCGGCTTTTAGTAGTGAGCGTTTTCTTAGTGGCGCTTTGTTCCGGCCCGAGGGTAAAATCGGTTTCATGAAACTCTTCAACATCAATAATTTTGTCGGCGTTTTCTACCGATTGTCGAGCTGCCCGAGTAAGTTCAGTGTCAACCGGGTCGGCTAGGTCTTCCTCGTCTACGGGCTCAGCGTGAAATAGTGCGCGCATAATGTCGTGCCTAAGCGTAGCCTGCAGGTCATCAAACAAAATCTGACCTTGGCGGCGATATTCCACTAGCGGATCTTTTTGTCCCACACTAATCCAGTGAATACCTTCCTTAAGATGGTCCATGCTCTCGAGGTGCTGCATCCAAAGGTTATCAAGAATCTGCAAGTACACATCACGCTCAACCTTGCGCATTATGTCTTGGCCAAAAGCAGTTTGACGGCCCTCATAAAGCTCCATTGCCTCTGTGGCAAGCACTTTCTCGAACTTGTCAGCCGTGGTATCAAACAGGCGGTCCAAAGTTTTTTCGTCAAACGGAAAGACTTCCTTAACAATGTCCTCAAAACCTTCGCTGGTAATATCTGGCGAAGCCGCCAGAGCTTTGGCCTCATCTTCCACCATCAGCTTAATGCGCTTTTTGATGTCGGGTTGGTTCAGAATTTCGCGGCGCATGCTATAGATGGCCTTGCGGTGGCGATTCATAACGTCGTCGTACTGCACTACGTTCTTTCGACTGTCAAAGTTGAAGCCTTCCACCTTCTTCTGAGCTGCTTCCAGACTGCGCGAAATCATACGGTTTTCAATGGGTACGTCTTCGGCAACTTTGAGGCGATCCATGATGCTGGCTATGCGCTCACCACCGAAGATACGCATCAGGTCGTCTTCGGTACTTACAAAGAACTGAGTTACCCCCGGATCGCCCTGGCGGCCGGAGCGACCACGCAGCTGGTTGTCTACACGCCGTGACTCATGACGCTCAGTGCCCAGCACAAACAGTCCACCTTTTTTCTTGACCTCATCACTCAGCACGATGTCGGTACCACGACCAGCAATGTTGGTAGCCAACGTGACCGCTCCGGCCTGACCAGCTTGTTCGATAATCTTAGCCTCACGTTCATTGTTCTTGGCGTTGAGCATCTGATGTGGGATTTTTGCCTTTCGCAGCGCTGACGCCAACAACTCGTTCTTTTCGATCGAAGCCGTACCCAGCAGCACTGGTTGTCCCTTGGTATGTAGTTGTTTTATCTCTTGAATAATGGCGTCAAACTTGGCAGTTTCTGTCTTGTATATACGGTCAGGTTTGTCTGTACGGTTGATCTGTCGATTTGATGGTATTTCCACTACGTCCAATTTGTAGATTTCATGGAATTCCTCACTCTCGGTTAGAGCCGTACCCGTCATACCACCGAGCTTTTCGTACAAACGGAAGTAGTTCTGGAAAGAGATGGTTGCAAGAGTCATGGACTCTTCTTGAACTTCTACGCCTTCTTTGGCTTCAATGGCCTGGTGCAAACCTTCGTTGTAGCGGCGACCCTTTAGTAAACGACCAGTGAATTCATCGACAATCACCACTTCTCCCTCATGTGTCACCACGTAATCTTTGTCACGTTTGAAGAGTGTTTGAGCCCGCAAGGATTGTTCCAAGTGATAAATGGTTCGGATATTTTCGGTGGCATATAAGCTTTTGATTCCCAAAATCTTTTCGATATGTTCAACACCATCATCGGTTAAAATTACGGACTTACGCTTTTCATCTACTTCGTAATCTTTGGCTTTTAGCTGGCGAGCAATTTTGGAGAACTGCGCGTAAGCGTTGCCGCTGGTAACCGCCGGTGCTGAAATAATAAGTGGCGTGCGGGCTTCATCAATCAAAATTGAGTCAACCTCATCCACAATGGCATAATGCAAATCGCGCTGCCTGAGTTGGTCTACTTCACGAACCATGTTGTCTCGCAGGTAGTCAAAGCCAAATTCGTTGTTGGTACCGTAAGTTATGTCGGCACCGTAGGCTTCTTGACGAGTAGCTGGCTTGAGGTGATGAAACCGTGGATCATCATGCTTGGTGTTGCTGAATTCTGAGTCAAATACAAAAGATTCTTCGGCAATTATAACCCCCGTAGAAAGGCCCAAGAAATTGTAGACTTGACCCATCCAGCCCGCGTCACGCTGGGCTAGATATTCGTTGACCGTAACTACATGCACGCCCTTTTCGGTAAGGGCATTTAAATAAACAGGTAGTGTAGCCACCAACGTTTTACCTTCTCCGGTCTTCATTTCTGCTACGTTGCCCTCATGCAGCACCATGCCACCAATCAGCTGTACATCAAAGTGCCGCTGACCAAGTGCTCTGGTTGCTGCTTCACGCACCACCGCAAAAGCATCGGGCAAAATAGCATCGAGCGACTCTTTTTTGAGCCGCTCTTTCAGAACCTTGGTCTGCTCTTTTAGCTTGGCATCAGACAATTTCTTGTACTTGTCGCCGAGTGCGTTGACTTCATTGGCTCGCTTACGGAGACGCTTAATGGTCTTTACTTGCGGATCACCTAGTACTCGTTTAATAAATTTCTTCATTATAAAAAGAATTTCCCCTCATGTTTTGGTCTCTAGGACCTATATATTGTACCCTATTTACCCACGAGAGGAGCGAGTAATTTTCCCAACAATCTTCTAATCAAGAACAGTGATATCTACTTGCGGTACACCGCCAGCTGTAACTTCAATATTGTAGCTAGTGAATGTCTTAAACATAAACCTCGAGCGATCAAAGTTTGCAAATAGTGCTCCAGCCGATACTTGTCCACCTCGGAACTCTCCTTCAACGACGCTTGGATACTTTTCTTTACTCCAACCTGATCCCGTAGTGCATATAGGGTCTCTTGAACCTTCGACCGCTTCGATCTTTACATTCTTGCCGCGCATGCCGCGTAGTAACTCTTTTTGCTGAGCCCAAAGCCCATTTTCCAGTCTAACTGTATTGCTTAACAAATTCTTGGCTGCCACCAAGTTCAGTGCTCCCCGACCAAGTTCGTTTATAGTAGCCTCAGAAAGTTCAAGTTTAGACTTAGGTATGAGATCATTGGTTCCTAACAGCTCACTCCACGCAACCTGAAGCTCTGGAGTCGCATCCCCCCAGTAAGCAAATAATTCATTCTCAAAGCTGACTCCCTCTTCTAGATCACTTTCCAGGCCCTTTATAATACCGTTTAACTTTCCGCGGAATCCACTAATACGTTCCACTTCCTGATATGCAGAGACCAGAAGTTCTCCTGGATTACGCTCAACGTCAGTGGTTTCCACAACTCCTAAAGGGCCCGGTTCTGTCATTACCAAAATACTCCTTAGTTGTATCGAATATAGTCCTGAACCTGTGGCTTTGCAAGCAAAAGCATTTAACTTGAACTGCGTTTGATGCGGCGGATGATGCGTTTGTGTAGACGAAGTGATTCATGGGTTTCTTTGTACTTTTTGAGTTGGTTTTTGAGCTTAGCTTCGACAATGTCTATCGCAGCGTACATATTGAGTGTGGTTTCTTTTGTAACGAACGTCTCATGAGGCAAATGCATAATAACTTCGCAGGTTGCCTGTTTGCGTTCTTTGATCTTAGCCTCTTTGAGCTTTACCTCGGCATGCGCAGATTGCTTGCTGTGGCGCGACATGTACAGATCCAGCTTGCCGATTTTTTTAGTAACATATTTGCGTACATCATCGTCAAGAACAGTGTGCACACCACTAATTTCAAGCTTCTGGATCATATTTCTCCCCTGTTTTGCATATAAGGCAGCAGTACTTCTGGAATTCGCACGTTTCCCTCTTCTGTCTGGTAATTCTCAATAATAGCGATCAAAGGACGTTCCGAAAAAGCTGTTGCATCATTGGTGTGTGCGAGTTCGATAGACCCGTCAGACTTGCGGATTCTCGTACGCATACGCCGGCTTTGATAGTCGGTCATATAGTCAGCTGTGTGCGTCTCGCGGTACTTATTTTGCCCCGGAAGCCAAGTATTAATGTCCAAACCACGGGCATTTGGACCGCCAATATCCGCCGTACACTTCATGATAACTTGGTATGGCAAGCCCAGTTGCTGCATCAGGTGTTCTTGTACCGCAATCATAAATAAATGCTCTTGGAACGAGGTATCAGCTGCAGTAAAGCTCTCCATTTCGAGTTTGTTAAACTGGTGCAGCCGAAGAATTCCTTCCATGTCCTTGCCATAGGTGCCGGCCTCGCGCCGAAAAGCCGTGGTATAACCCACATAACGAATTGGAAGCTCAGCTTCTGGTAAAATTTCATCAAAATACATTGGCGCAAGTGTGTGCTCTGCACTGGCATTGAGCCATAGGTCGTCATCGACCAATTTGTATGTTGTCTCTTCTTTGTCGAGTCTTCCTGTGGCGTCGTATACTTCTGTTTTCGCGACTGCTGGAGGTAAAACCGGAACAAATGGCTTGCTCGTAACTTTTAGACCGTTCTGTTCAATAATAGACTGTAGCACTGCCTCGTTGGTTAAAACGCTGTACGCAAATTGCCACAATGCTTGCTCCAGTAATACTAAGTCCCCTTTTACATACACAAAACGTGCGCCAGCCACTTTGGCGGCTCGTTCTTTGTCTATCCAGCCTTTGACTTGGGCAATCTCCCAATGATTCTTTGGTTCGAAATCAAATTTTGTTGGTTCACCTACTGTTTTCGCGACTACGTTTTCGTCTTCGCTAGAACCAACGGGCACATCTTCCCAGGCCATGTTTGGTACTAGTTTTAAAAGCGGCAAGTAATCTGTTTCGACTTTTTGCAATTCGTCTTCTAGACTAGCTAGCTTTTCTTTGAGCTCTTTACCTTTGGCAATCTGTTCGTCAGTAGGTTTTTGACCTTTGGCACTTTCGGCTAAGGAGTTACGTTCTTGCCTGAGCGGTTCGATTTGTTGCAACAATCTACGCCTCTGTTCATCTTTGGCAAGCAATGCATCCACATCGACTTTGATGTTTTTGGCTTCGGCGTTTTGTTTGACCCTATCCGCATTCTCCCGGATAAACTGGATATCTAGCATAGGACCATTATAACCGATTAATTAGACACTTGTTTCAGGCACATGTATTTGCTCGACAATTTGTGAGGTAAGAACTACAAACGAGGCTAGCAGACTTGGTAAGGATGCAGCATCACGCCTGTCGTAGTTTGCGATCACAAAGCTACTATTTCCAGCCGTTTCCACATCTTCAGTTTGGTTATTAGCAATAAGGGTTTGCATAACATCGGGTGTAAGGATAGTGAGAGCATCGATTTCATCACCTTTTGGCACATAGAGCTGAAAGTATTTATTAAAATCACCCTCTAGATCTAGCTTTTTGTAGTTACTTGGATTATGGCCATGAGTAGAATTTTTCATCTTTGCATCTAATATAAATGGTGGCAGTGCGGTGTTCGCAAGGAAATCCGCGATTGTCGCATAAAAAGTTTGACTACTCCTTCCATAACCAACGGTGTAGTTATATTCATACAAATAGCAATGAAAGCCGTTAATAACTGCATTGACAACTGGACTGAAATGCGCAGAATGTCCCAGATTTTCTAAAGAAGGTGGTAGCGATAAAGTTTCGTCCGCACTACCCACCAACCATCCATTGTCAGCTGCAAATTGTAGCCATCGACTGTCCTTGAACTTGGTGGTAGCTCTAGCTGAGAGAATAAGAGGTATAGCAATTAGGTATATTGCCGTGATAACTTGAAAAGCGACAGAAATTAAAATCAAGATAATTAGCGCCACGTTAAGCCATGCATATAATGGCCACCTCTTGAATGTAAATTTTAATATTTTCTTATAATCGCTAAGCGAAACTAGGGCGCTATAGTTTATTTGTTCAAGATTTTGGTTGCTTGGTTGCATTTTTGTCCAACTGTAATGAGCTAATTGTAAGCTGCGTCCTTTGTTTTGCATACATACAAAAATCACATTCTCCCCCCATAGCTGCTGTACCGACTGCCGGCATGTCACCGTCCATAACTTCTTTCATTTTGAGTAAAGCTGGCTCAATCCAGCTGTCGTCGCCTTGATATGGGATAATCTTGGTGCGAAATTCTACCCTGTCATAGAAACCATCCAGGTCTAGGCGACCGTTGGCGTACACAAAGTAGGCTGTGTTGTTTACCTTAAAGCCATTTTGTCGAATCAGCCATTGATAGACCTCCATTTGGCGCTTGTAGCTCATCTGCCAGTCGGCTTCAATACCTACTTCAGATGCTTTGGCGGTAGCTTTGTAGTCTACAATGATGACCTCGCCGTCATCATTGACCCAAATATCGTCAATTGCCCCAAACACATGCAAATTTGTTGGCTCATGAAGAGTGGTTACACCTGTAAAATTATGCCGCCAGTCATTTAGGTTGGCGTGTTGCATGGGCACGGCTTTGATCTGGTTGTCGGTCATCAAGGGGTGCGGTTCGCCCTTTATGCGGTAGCTATCAAACTCCTTTTTGAGCAGCTCATCGATGGCTTTGTTGATTTGAAATGGCGGACCATTTGGGCGCTTGATTTTGAGCCGCACATCCAACCAAAAACAGCGCGGGCATTGCATGAACAGTTCAATTTTGCTGCGGCTGACCTTAAACGGCGCTGTTTGCCCAGGTACATATGGCTTGCTTCGTTCTACCCAATAATTCATGTCAGCTTATTGTAACAGCTTCGAGGGGTTTCAACCCGAACCAAACTCGTCTTCGTACTCTTTGATGCGTTTATTGGAAATTTCTAGATATTTTTTCTCGTCTTGGCCCAACTCACCGTTGTGGCATAGAGCGTACATCATCACTGCCCAGATAATATCCCCTACCTTGAGTTCTTTTCGAAACTCGGTTGTGCTGCGCAGAAACTCAGCGGGATCAAGGTTAAACTTCTTAGCAACGTATTCGATAAGCTCATCTCGATAGTCAGCCATAAAGTCTACAAGTTGTGTCATATAACCAATGTAAAACTCGGGTCCACTATAGCTAAAGTGTGCACTGCCCCAGTCAACAAAGCCTATTTTGAACGTATTGCCATCCACATCAATCACAATATTTGGATTACTCAAGTCACTATGCTCAAAGATAAGTTTTTTCGCAAATGTGTGAAATGGTTCTCTTACAACTTTTTGGTATTTGGGTTCCAGCCAGCGTACTAGCTCATGATTAGCCCCGAGTAGTTTTTTGGACTTCAGGAATCTATCAGTGTAGTAAATCTTTAAAGCTAAGTCTTGGGTACTAATAGGCATTGGCTTTATGTCATATTTCCTACATACAGCCAGAAAATCCTCGTGTGAAAGATCGTATGTTTTATACGCGGCATCAACAATAGCGACTGCTAGATCCTTTTTATCAAACTTCACCTGTGAGAGATCTAGATCATCAAGCGATTGGCCCTGTATTTTGTCCATAATAATAGCTTTGTGGTCATCACTGAGCCAATAAACCTTAGGTGCGTGTTTGTAGCCATTGTTTTCTAGCATTCGAAGGACTGCAAAGTTGTTACCATAATCAACAGCGTGGGCGGCATTGGGCAGCTCAACGAGCATTACCAGTGGGCCGTAGCCCTCCGTTTGAATGCTGAAGGCTGCGGAACTTGTCCCACCAGCTAAATACGAAACATCAATCTTAGCCGTGGAGAATTTTGCCGCATAAGCTACAGCTTGTGATACATCGTGATTGGCCATACTTCAGATTAGCGCCTTTTATCGAAGAATACCGAAGAA
>CAZVJS010000035.1:0-7894 GCA_964627365.1 uncultured Candidatus Saccharibacteria bacterium
TGTCATCAATCGTTACTGCGGCTTTTTTGCCAGCAATCCGCACACAATTAGCACCATAGTACTGTAGTTCCATATCTGTTATTCTCCTTCTTTTGCGGTTTCTACTAGTAAGTCACTTTTATCCACTAAAACTTGTTTTTTGGATGCCAAAATATTGGAAAGAAATCGGTCGTTGACCTGCTGGCGATAACGAAATTCATTCACGGGCATCATGGTATAGCGAATCTCGTGACCCTCTTTTTCTTCCAGCTCACTGATAAACTTGCCGAGTTTGGTCTGGTTTACATCGCCTACTATCAAGATGTCGGTGCCACTAGATTCATCACGCGTAAATTGGCCAGTGTAGATGGCCAGCTCTATGTTGCCGAGTACTTTGAGGTCTTGACCTTCGTTTTTACCAACCGGTACCTTAGCTTGCTTGGCTACTTTAGTACTACCGAAGATAGCATGCAGCGGTTCGTAAAATTCATAGGTCTGATCCACCTCGTAATACAATCGATTGCTAGCATCATCAGAAGAAATAATCCCAATGCTGAGTAGGTTGGCTAGTTCACGCCTGACTGAGTTAATTTGCTCATCAATTTTACGCGTAATCTCACGAACATAGAATGCCCGGTTGGGGTTGCCATAAAATAGCTGCAATAGCTTAACACGTGTCTTGCTCCCAAATAGTTGCTCAACCATGCCCTCATTGTAACAGACCAACGCCTGGTTGCTAACGATTTTTGTTCAAAAACGTTGTGACAATTTCTACAGCATTACTGGGGTCAGTCAGCCATTGAATACTAGAGTTGCGCTTAAACCAGGTCCGCTGCTTTTTGGCCAGCTGGAGGTCATTTTGTTTGTTCCTAAGCTTGGCTTGATCTAGTGAAATCTGCCCTTTTACGTAGTCCGCAAAGGCTCGATAGCCAGGAGCACGCATCGGTTCAATGTCCCAGCCATACTGTTCGCCAAGCTGTTTTACTTCGTCTGGAAAGCCCTGTTCTACCATTGCATCGATGCGCTTAGTAATTCTGTTTTCCAGCTCATTTGGCGGCCGCCTTACCCCAAGCATTAGTGTGTTTGGCCTCAGGTCATGTTTGGTTGGCCGTACCCCGTTATTTTCTATAAGCCTGATGATTCGCCTTTTGTTGCGCATATCAATTCCTGTGGTATCAAGCTTCATGTCCTCTGCCTTTTTGATCAGCTCTGATAGTGTCATGACATTGAGCTCTTGTCTGAGCTCTGGGTCTGACGGCGGCAGAAAGCTGTAGTCATATAAGACGCTGTCTATATAGAGCCCTGTTCCGCCCACCAGGATTGGTAGTTTCTCTCTTTTCTGGATGTCTTCAATGGCCTTTGTCGCCAAGCGCTTGAACACCACTGCACTGAAACCTTCCTGTGGTTCAGCCACATCAATCAGGTGGTGTGGTATATCGGCCTGTTCTTGTTTGGTCGGCTTGGCTGTACCAATGTCAAAACCCTTGTAAACTGCCCATGAATCAGCACTGATTATCTCGCCATCGAACTGCTTGGCCAGCTCCATTGCCAGGGCTGACTTACCAGAGGCTGTCTCGCCAACTATTACTATCAGTGGGGCTGCCATAAGTGTTCTCTCATGTTTACATGGTGGTTGTGAATTTCAATCCCTTCGGCCACAAGCACTTGTTCATGACCACTGATGCCGCCCGGATAGCCTTCGGCCAGGCTACCGTCTTGCTTGACCACACGCTGCCATGGCAAGCTTGGATCACCCCAGTGCGCAACGCCGCCAACTATCCGGGCGGCCCGCGGACTGCCAGCTAGAGCCGCAATCTGCCCATAGGTCATAACTTTACCCTTGGGTATTTGAGCTACGAGCGCATACACACGCTCCCGAAATTCACTATTTGGTTTCATTACAGGGATGTTTTTGAAACGCGGCTCTTGGCTTCGTTGGCTACCGTTTTCAGGAAATTCTCCGGAGCCATTTCTGGATGAACCTCGATCACAACCAAATCCTGGCGAATACGTGGCATCACACTACCACCGCTGATCTCCTTTTCGCCAATTACTAGGGTATACGGTACTTTCCAGACCTCGGAGTCACGAATTTTCTTGCCTACAGATTCGTTGCTGTTATCTATGGTTAAGCGCACACCAAGTTGATCGGCCTGCTGTTTGATCTTTTCAGCAAAGTCCACCGTAGCCTGTTCTTGGTTAACTGTAACCACCCTAACCTGTTCTGGCGCCAGCCAAATGGGAAATTTCCCAGCCATGTGCTCTATATATATTGATAGAAACCGCTCGATAGAACCAAGTAAGGCGCTGTGAATCATTATTGGACGGGCTTCTTGGCCCTCGTTGGTGGTGTATTCCAGCTTGAATCGCTCTGGCTGCACAAAATCCAGCTGAATGGTTGCTACCTGGTGCTCTCGCCCCAGGGCGTCCTTACCGATAAAATCAATTTTTGGTCCATAAAAGGCTGCTTCGCCGTCAGCTTCAAAGAAGTCCAGGCGGTTATCTACTGCGAGTTTCTTGATTGTCTCCTGAGCGTGTTCCCAGCTTTTTTGTTCCCCCAGGTAGCCTTCGCCGCTGTCGCGGAAGCTCAGCCGCGCCCGCAGTTCCATACCTAGAACCTTGTAGACGGTCTGTATCTGTTGCACCAAGGCTTCCACTTCACTGCTAAGCTGTTCCTCTGTGCAGTACACATGGCTATCGTCCTGAGTAATGGAGCGGACACGGCTCAGCCCGCCCAGTTCGCCACTCTTTTCGTCTCTATACACTGTAGTTGTCTCATAATAACGCACCGGTAGATCCCGATAACTCCTCGGTTGAGAGCTGTAAATCATATTGTGGTGCGGGCAGTTCATAGGCTTCAAGGCAAATTCATCAGAGGTTTCTTGGCTTTTGACCAAAAACAGCTCATCGCCAAACTTATCCCAATGGCCGGATATCTTATACAACTCCGTCTTGGTGATATGCGGGATCCATACTTTCTCGAACCCTGCCTGTTGGCGCAGTTCCTCACTAAATTTAGTTAATTCGGAGCGAACAATCGTCCCGCGAGGCGTAAACAGAGGCAGACCAGACCCCACTGGCTCGGCAAACACAAACAAATCCAATTCCTGCCCTAGCTTGCGATGATCACGCTTCTTGGCCTCTTCCAGCATCTCTAGATGCTTCTTAAGCTCATCCTCGGTGGCAAAGGCCACCCCGTAAATACGCTGCATTTGGGCATTCTTTTCATTACCCCGCCAGTACGCGCCAGATACCCGCTGAAGCTGGAAAGCACCAACCTTGCCAGTGGAAGCCACGTGCGGCCCTCGACAGAGGTCGGTAAAGTCGCCATTCTTATAAAAGGACACCTTTTCTACCTTAGCATCTCCCTCGGCAGCCAAGCCCAATTCTTCGGCGTCTAACTCCTTAGCCAAGGTAGTACCGGCCCGTTTGAGGTCGTTCAAAAGCTCTTCTTTATAGGGTTGTTTGGCTTCTTGAGCCCACTTAATGGCTTCGTCCACTGGCTTATCATACTGCTCAAAAGCCTGATCCTCAGAGATGATTTTGCGCATCTCGTCTTTTATCTTTGGAAAATCCTCGTCTGAGAGCTTGAGGTCGGGGCCCAAGTCTACATCGTAATAAAAGCCGTTTTCGACTACTGGCCCTACACCAAATTTGGCCTCTGGCCAGAGGTGTTGAATAGCATTGGCCATGATATGTGCCAAAGAGTGGCGCATGGCGTGCAAATGGTCGTTTTTATCCTCACTCATCGCTAAATATCATACCACTATCTGTTACGGATATAAAAAGACGGTTGAAAGTTCTCGCAATTACCTTCAACCGTGCTTTTCCAAAACCTCTCGGCAATACTTCGCCTCGCCAGCCCAGGAGTCTCACAATTGCAAGGGCTGTAGCGACTATCATAACAAGGTTAGTATTATAAGGCTAGTACTAAACTATTGTTTTTTGTACAAAGATCATGGGGATAACTTTTCCCCTTTTGATATCATCTATGGCGTACATAGTATTTATGCCTATACCTTCTATGGCGTCAGAGGCGATGTTAAGTTTTGGGAGCGTGACGACAAATGCCAGGCCCAATAAAAAGAGCCTTTGCTTATGCAAAAGCTCTATGTCGCACAATTTGGTGGGTGATGAGGGGATCGAACCCCCGACCTCCACAACGTCAATGTGGCGCTCTAGCCAGCTGAGCTAATCACCCCTGTTAGTTCTGTGCTATTACAGCTTAGCACTATAGCGCAAAATGCAGCTTATCGCAATTGATATATTCCCTATTTTCATGCCGCTTAAGGTGTTTATCTCATTGACACAAATCTTCATATCTGTTAGCATAATCAGGTTAAAAAGGGAGGTCACTCAATACTTGAGTACCGCATCGCTTGAAGGGTTTAAACTTTTCTACGAAGAGTTGACATCCACCAAGCCAACAAGTCGTATACGA
Organism: uncultured Candidatus Saccharibacteria bacterium; assembly: GCA_964627365.1. Taxonomy (GTDB): domain Bacteria; phylum Patescibacteriota; class Saccharimonadia; order Saccharimonadales; family CAZPPF01; genus CAZPPF01. The sequence continues at coordinate 4,421 of CAZVJS010000035.1, forward strand.
CGCGCTCGACTTGCTCCTAAACAGGGGTAAATCCGAGCGAAAAGCCCGAGGACCGAGAGACTCCTGGGGCTTTTTTAATACCTTGTACACAGAATTACCTGCCTTTTCCACTTGAATAATCACTAGCGTAATGTCAATATGTTGACATGGTTTGCATATATTGTGGAGGCGAAACGCAGGTCATTAACTCCAGGCACCAGAAGAAGTCCAACCAGGTTTGGCGCCGCCGGCGATGCTTGGCTTGCCAGGGGGTTTTTACTTCTTACGAGGCGGCAGATTTAAGCTCTTCGCTAGTATTTAGACGTAACAAGACGCATTTAGAGCCCTTTCAGCGCGATAGACTGTTTTTGTCCGTCTATGAGGCCTGTCGGCACCGAAAAACAGCTGAAACGGATGCCAGGGCTCTTACGGACACCATTCTTACCAAGCTACGTGGCAAAACACAGGACGCCAGCATTGATCGCACGACACTTGTATCTGTTAGTTCAGAGGTGCTCAAACATTTCGACAGGGCGGCTGCCACCGCTTACCTAGCTTTCCACCCCTTATAATCCTCATGCTTGCGGCGGTGTACCAAGCATGGTTGAATATCCGTAATGGTAGTCAAAAATGAAGAGTTTAGTCCATTAGCTGTTCCGGATCTAGCCGCATTTGTGGGAGGTATGTTTACGGGACTGGGTTTCGAAGCAACATTACTCGGTCACTCCGGAGTCGATTATCGAATTGCAACCAACCGGATTGAACAACTTAGGCAAGAAGCTAGTCAATTTAAAAGATCAGAAACGGCTTTAGAAGCTCACGGTATAGCACCTACAGATCAATCGGTTCAAATACTGGAGGACTTACAGAAGAGTCGACATCACCAGATCAAGGCTGCCACCGAACAACGAGCCAATTATTATAACGCCGATAGCGGGGCCAATGGAGGGGAAAATATAGGTATTATCCTAGGCATGGGGTTCGCATTCGCTGCCTTATCTGTCGCCGTTCGTTATAAATTATTCAGAAACAGAAAGTCACGTGACGACCAACCTAAGCACCCGGAACTGTACTCTGTACCCGAAACTGGTGTTATAGGGATAGGTGAATAGCGCTACTTCTTTTCGTCAGAATGTACGGCCTTCTCTGTGACATCAAAGGTGCCAATGTAGCGGCGAAACGCCAGGTGCACCTGCGAGTTAATGGCCGCAGTGGAGTTAAAGACCACACCAACTACCGGTGTTAAGATCCATTGCCAGACAAAGCCGAGCGCCCGCCACTTCTTGTGGTGTGGTGGACGTTGTGGCAGCGTAGCAATACCAATGTAGACCACGAATAACAGGGCTATCAGTGCAATGGTGTTGATAGTACTCACCACGCTGGGTAGCCGCTGGGCCACAATGTTGTGGTTAGCATGACGGTTTAGAAACAGGGGTATCCACCCAGACAGCAAAATCAGTGGCGCCGAAGTGGCCCAGCCCACATGGGACTCCAGTAACCTGTTGAACTTAAAGAAGGCGTCGAGCTTTCTGACCTTATTGCGTTTAAAGAATGCTCTGGTAGCAACGTAGGCCACGTCTGAGGCACCGTAGGTCCAGCGCCGTATTTGTTTGAACTGTGCCCGAGTGGTCCGGATGCGTTTGCCAGCGTATACGGCATCTTGATAAATAGGTGCATAGATGGGCAGTACTTCGTGGTCGCCATCGTAGCGGAAATAGGTGCGCCAGAACTGGTGACCATCTTCTACGATGGTTCGCACACTCCAAAAATCGGTGTCTATTAGGGCATCAAGACTCTGAGCATGAGCAGAAAAGTTGCGCAAAGCGTGGGGCCGCATAGAGTTGGCCATATGGAAATAGGTGTTACTAATGGCACACAGACGCATAATGGCCGGTACATCCCAGATATTATTGTTATACAGTGCCACTGGCTGATAGGACTTTTGTTTGCGGTTATGGGCCGAAATATAGACATAGGTCAAGATAGAAAAGTAGTTTTTGTCGGGGCGATTGTCGGCATCCAGCACCGTAACCACCACTCTTGATGGGTCAATTCCCTGTTGTTTGGCCCACTTGGCTACCTGGTGGCCACAGTGAGTCGCATTGGCGCCTTTGCCGGGGATTTCTCTATCCAGCACGGTGTGTTCAACCGCTTCGGCGTGGTAGAACTTATCTTTGTAGAGTTCCAGAGTCTCCAGGGTTTCGCGCTTCTTTTCTTCGCTAGCTCGTTCCTCGTAGGCCAAAAACAAGACGGTTTTGCGGTTTTTGAAGCCACTTGAACTTATCACGTACTCAATGGTTGGATGAATAATAGCCTGTGACTCGTTGTAAGTAGCAATCATCACCACGTGGATTACTTCGTCAGGCAGCATGTCTATTAGGTCGCCGGAGTGCAACCGCTTAATGTTGCTCATATGCCCTTTTACCAGGCTGTTTTTTTTGCCAACATGACGCGCCACTTCTTCTGGATGGTAAAAATCTTTGAGCAGGTCTTCCCAGTCCACCAAGCGAGCCTTTTTGACGTTGCCAAAGCCCTCAATAACCCTCATCGACATGGCACTGGCCCGGATCAAGAGCACCAACACATAGATAATGATGAATAACGCCGCTGCAGTAACAAAAAAGATACTCAAAATAATGGGTGTTAGGAATATCAGTAGCGAGAGTAGACCTGGCAAGATCTCGAAAAAGCGGTACACACCATGCCGATCCTCTGGATACGGAATCTCGATGTCCTGAACTTTCATCTGGGGCTACCGTAGGACCAAAAGTGCGTTACTCACGATAAATGCGAGAAGAATCAAGAGTGTTCCCATGCTTAGGATAGTAATGGAATACTGTCGGTGAACATCGTAGACGCGCATGCTAAGGACGGTATTGACCACCAGAACCAGTACCAAAAACAACGCAAAGCCCAGTAGTTCTGATGCTCCACCAGCTTTGTATGCAGTGATGCCCAGGTTGGTTCGATATTGAATAATGTAGCCCTCGTTGCGACCACTATCTAATCTGAGCACGATCAGTAAGCTAGCTAGGATGACCAAGAAGGTACTGATACTCAGGAGCAGCAGTACCGTTCGGTCATGAAAATATTTTTGTTCACTCGGCATGTCTGAATAGATTTTACACTAATCGCGAACAAAATTTGAGGGAAATTGGTCCAATTTTTACATTGGTAGAGCTTCGTGAACTCGTACAGCACCATCTGGTTCTTCGAGTACCGGACAACCCTTGGCCATCTCTACAGCTTCGTCCATGCTGTCGGCCTTAACGATGGTATAACCAGTGGCTGGCCAGTTTTCAATGTCAGTTACGCCACTCTTTTCGACGGCTTTACCGCCGTTGAACGGATTACCAGCATCTACCAGGCTGTCACCTAGTTTGCCAAACCAACCGCCCCACTCCGCTTTGGATTCTTCCGCCGACACGTTGTCTCTTGTTCCGTTGTTATAGTATATGAATACAAAGTTTTTCATCTTGTATTACCCTTTCTGCT
>CAZVJS010000036.1:0-5561 GCA_964627365.1 uncultured Candidatus Saccharibacteria bacterium
AGCCTGCTTTTAAGTTGAAATCCCTGGTGGTCAGCGCCTACGAAGATCTGCATAGGCCTACTCTTTATCTTTGTGTAAAAGTCTTCCGGTGTCTGCAACTAGTTCAACCAAGCGGTTACTGTAGCCCCATTCATTGTCATACCATGTCACTACTTTAGCCAAGTTACCGTCTACAACATTTGTCAGAAGCAGGTCAACAATACCCGAATGACTGTTGCCAACATAATCTTTACTGACTAAAGGCTCTTCCGAAACATCCAGAATACCCTGAAAATATGGTTCTTTGACAGCTTTTTTGAAAACGTCGTTGATTTGCTCAATGGTAGCGTCTTTTTTTAGCACCATGGTTACATCGCTCAAGCTCACCACCGGGCTTGGTACCCGCACACTTATGCCGTCAAATTTATCAACAAATTGTGGCAACGTTTTAGCTACGGCAATGGCAGCGCCAGTACTGGTGGGCACGATATTCTCAGCTGCGGCTCGCGATTCACGCATGTCTTTGGACGGCCCATCTTGCAAGGCCTGGCTAGCCGTGTAGCTGTGAATTGTAGTTAACATGGCTTTCTCCACCCCAAATGCTTCGTCCATAATGGCCATAACTGCCGCTACCGAATTGGTGGTACAACTGGCGTTACTAATAATGTCCCCGGCTTTTTCAAGCTTATCTTCGTTGGCCCCAATGACAAGTGTCTCTACGTCTGCGCTCTTGGTGGGTGCCGAGATAATTACTTTTTTGGCACCAGCAGTGAGGTGCATCCCAGCATCTTCTTTTTTAGTAAAACGACCGGTGGATTCAATAACCACATCAACCTTTTGCTCTTTCCAAGGAAGTTGTGTGGGGTCTTTTTCGGCCAGAACCGGTATTTTTTGTCCATCTACAATAATGTTTTTGTCATCAAAATCTACTTTGTGCTCATATGTGCCGTAATTGCTGTCGTGTTTGAGCAGATACGCAAGTGTTTTGGTATCTGTCAGATCGTTTATAGCTACTATCTCGAGGTCACTGCGATCAAAAGCAATTTTAAAAGCGTTTCGTCCAATCCGTCCAAATCCGTTAATTGCCACCCGTGTCTTCATGTTGCCACCCTCGTCTAGAATTTTTTATACACTATCTCTTTATTGTATAAGCACAAGAGGTAATAACGCAACAATTATCTATTTACTAAATCGAGCAATGGACTCTTCTATGACCTTTTTGGCTTCTTCCAGGCCGCCCCAGCCAAGTACTTTGGTAGAATCAGGCTTTTTGAGATCTTTGTAATGCGTGAAGTGATGTTCAACCATTTCCTTCCAGCGATCACCAAGATCATCAAGCGTATTGAGCCAATCACCGTCGTTTCGATCATCGGCTACACGAACCACAATCTTGTCATCGGTTTCGCCATCATCCTCAAACTTCATTACACCAAGAATTTTAGCCTCCAGCCAGATACCGGTTGGTAATGGTTCGTCACATACTATCAATGTATCCAGTTCATCACCATCTTCATCAAGAGTCTGAGGTATAAATCCGTAACTGACGGGCTTGGTAAAAATACCGGGCTCAACTCGGTCCAGCATAAAGGCAGCCCGTTCACGGTCCCATTCGATTTTTAGGATCGAACCTTCGGGGATTTCTACAACGGTGTTTACCGTACCATTTTGGTAATCGCCAGGCGTCAAGACTTTGTTAAAATCAGGCATATCAGCTCCTTTTATCTTCGCTCATATTGTACACTAGAAGGTAATCTATCATGAAAATGAAAATTATTGGGCATAGGGGTGCTGCGGGTGTTGAGCTCGAAAATACATTGGCGTCGATAAAACGCGCTCTACAGGCTGGCGTTGATGCTGTCGAGATTGACGTTCGGCTTACCAAAGATGGACAGTTAGTGCTGTCGCACGATGAGCATCTCAGCCGCATCAGCGATTCAAAAGCCAAGATTCGCGATCTTACCCTAGAAGAGTTAAATGATATACCCCTACACAATGGTGAATGCACGCCACTTCTATCTGATGTCCTTGCTCAGCTAAAAAATTCGGCGGCAATTGTAGAACTCAAAGACGAGGGGTCCATTCCGGCACTACTCATTGCCCTTGATAATGCTGAGGGGGTAGATATAACAGTCACATCGTTCCACAAGGGAGAGCTGGCCGAACTCAAAGAATTGCGACCAAAGATCAAGATCTACGTAGCCAGCCTAACTAACCCTTTTGACGCAGTTCAAATAGCTCGTGCCATGGACGCCCAAGGTATTAATGTAAATTTTTGGTTACTAAATCCTTTCACTTACTGGCAAGCCATACGTACCAACTTAGATATCATGGTGTTTACTGTCAATAATCGATTTCTGGTGCGTTTTCTGCATCTGTTGTATCCCAAAGTACGAATTTGCACCAACTATCCGCATCGTTTCTGTCGACCACGCCACCTAAGCCCAAGTTCGCAGAAATGAAAGTTACCTTAGATCACACCAAAGATGAGAATAGCAACGTTCGCAGCTTCTTTTTCAGGCCCGAGAAACCTATGGACTACACAGCTGGCCAATTTACCGAGTTTCAGCTGCCGCACAATAATCCTGATGACCGAGGAATTAAGCGATGGTTTACGCTGTCCTCCTCTCCTACGGATGAATTTTTGAGCATTACTACCAAGTTTGCCGGCGAAACTGCCAGTTCATTCAAAAAAACACTTTGGCAATTGCCAATGGGTACAGAGCTCGATTTTGCCGAAGCCATGGGAGATTTTGTCCTACCAAAAGATCCAGCTATTCCGCTAGTTTTTGTCGCCGGGGGCATGGGTATTACTCCATTTCATAGTATTATTTCTTACCTACTGGCAACTGGTGAAGGGCGTTCGATAGAAGTTATTTTGGCGTTCAACACAGCCGAGGACGTATTGTTTGAAGACTTGTTCAAGAAATACGGTGTTCCGCCTACCGTTGTACTGAGCGATCCAGCAGATAGTTGGCAAGGCGAAAATGGCCATCTGTCTGGTGAACGAATCCTGAACTTAGTGGATGACGCTCAAGACAAACGCTTGTACGTGTCTGGTCCTGAGCCCATGGTAGAAACACTAGAAAAAGATTTACTTGCCACCGGCCTCGACAAAAACAACCTGGTACTAGACTTCTTCCCCGGCTACCAACCTATTTAGTCATCACAGCGGCCATGGCTGGCTCGTGGGCCAACGCGTGACCTTCTAGGTACTGGCGTATCATCAGAGCTGCTGTGGCCCCTTCGCCACTAGCGCTGGCAATCTGCATGGTTGCACCACTACGCACATCTCCGGCCGCAAAGACACCTGGTATGCTGGTTTCAAGGTGTAAGTTAGTCTTCACAAAACCTATTTCATCAAGTTCAATTTTGCTGTTCTTCAAAAATTCAGTATTTGGGCTAAGACCAACGAACACAAACACCCCATCTGTCTCGAACTCAACTTTTTTACCTGTGGCCGTATTGGTACCAAGCACTTTGGTGACCATATTATCTTTACCTACAATTTCGTCTGTAGCCACTCCTAGGTGCACCGTGATCTTTTGGTTCTTTTCCAGTTCTTTGATGAGAACATCACTGGCTCTGAGTTTACTGCGAACTAATAGATCAATATGGCTTGCAAACCTGGTCAGAAACAATGATTCTTGAACGGCTGAGTTGCCACCACCAACAGTCACCAGCTTACGGTCACGGTAAAAGGCTCCGTCACACGTTGCACAGTAATGCACACCACGAGCATAAAATTCTTTCTCCCCGGGTGCCCCGATTTTTTTATAATCACTTCCTGTACCAATCAAAACTGCTTTGGCCAAAAAGTCGCCACTGGTAGTTTTGAGTCGCTTGTGTTTGCCTTCGTCAATAATTTCAGTAACTTCGCCGAGTTCTAGTTCTGTGCCAAACCGCTCAGCCTGTTGCCATAAGGCGTCGCCCAGCTCAAGTCCGGCGATTCCCTTCGGAAAACCCGGATAGTTATCGATCCAATCAGTTACTGATGCCAAGCCGCCAAGAGCGCCTTTCTCAAAAACCAGTGTCTTGAGATCTTCACGAGTGGTATAAATAGCCGCGCTTAAGGACGCTGGGCCGGCCCCAACCATGATCACGTCCCAGACTTTTTCCTGGGCTGATGTTTTTTCCTCTGCCATTACTAAGTAGTATAGCCTAACTAACGGCTGGTGCTAACTGAGCTAAATTGAATCCAACTACTACTTGCTGAGAATCGTCTTGTTTGGTGACAACGGTTACAGGCACAGCCAGTTGACCGCTAGCCTGGAGAGCTTCTTGCTGTCGTTCGGGGTGTTCGTCCAAATTAACCTCTTCGTAGCTATAGCCCTTGGAACCCAGCCAACGTTTTACCATGCCGCAGTAGGCGCAGGTGTTGGTGGTGAAGATAGTGATATTTTTCGGCATCGAACCCTCCTTTATGTAGTGATTTTTTGTGAGGTTTTTTATGTTAAGTGTTACTTGTAGATACAGTATAGATAGTGTGGGGTTGTTCGTCAATACCCCCATATATTGTGTTTTTTACCCTATTTTTACCCAATTCTGCCCCTATAGGCTGTTAAAATCGTAAGCTATTTGCCGATTTTAATCAGTTCGATATCGAACACTAAATCTGAATTTGCTGGGATACCAGACTTCGCCTGGCTTCCATAAGCTAGTGCGGCAGGAATGAGCAGTCGGCGAGTACCGCCAACTTTCATACCGGGCACGCCATCCGTCCATCCTTTAATAACTTCGTTCAGACCAAATGAGACTGGTTGACCAGAATCTTTGGAGCTTTGAAAAATCACACCAGTGCTTGCAAGAGCCCCGGTGTAGTGCACTGTGACGGTATCGCCAGCCTTGACGGTATCGCCTGTACCGGGTGTGATATCAGTGGACTGCAAAGAGCTTACCTTTGCAACCGGCGTGAAGTTTGCTAGTTGTGTGCCTTCCAATTTACCCTCCTGTGGTGTTTGCTTCTGGGCTTGCTGCTGTTTGAGCGCTTCTTGCAGCCCTGCATTTATTTTATTCTGCTGACTTTGTTCGTGCATTGACCAAAGTACTGTGACTGTTAATGCTACAGATGTGACCAGAAATAATAGTGCGCCGATGCCGGCAGCGGCTCGGTGGTGCCAGGCCATAATGCCCTCCTTACTTTTTGATGTCCCTTTTAATTTATTTAGTATAGCGTATATCTTCGCTTGGGATAATAGTTTTTGGTTGCTCAGGGAAGCCTGAGCTGATGGCGTCGAGTATAGCTTCTTTCAAAGTCTGTGAGCGAAATGGTAGGTCTGGTAAGTCAGATATTTTTATCCAGAGTGGTTGATATAAGTTCTGTCCCATAGCATCAATGCTTTTTTCGACAGATTTTGGGTCAAGTTGTGGTTCGCCATAGGTAGCCAGATCGGCAAGGTAGATGTATTGTGTGCCAAACGGATCACCAGCTTCTTCAATAAAAACTAGCCGAGGGTTAGTAAGGTCTAGTTGTGTTTCTTCTTTAATTTCTCGAGAAATAGCCTGCTCGGGTGTCTCGCCCAGGTCAATCTTGCCGCCAAGCAGTGTGTAATACTCCTGGCCAAACTTATTGCGCTTCATGGCCA
>CAZVJS010000036.1:5661-7658 GCA_964627365.1 uncultured Candidatus Saccharibacteria bacterium
CTACACCTGTCAAAGTGCGCTTTGGGAGTCAAACCTCATTGGTGTCTCAACCAAGCGAAACAATATTACTCCTGTTGGTCAACCCTGTCAAGAGGCCGCTACAAACGTTCGGCGCCAAGTTTTTCTTTGGTAACATCCGCAACTTTGTTAAGCAAAGCATTTACTTCTTCGGCTTTTAGAGTTCGTTCATAAGAGCCAATGTTCAGGCGAAACGCTAGTTGCTTATGCGCATCTTCGCGTTGAAATATATCAATTGAGTTCAGTTCAGCAAACGTATCCTTTGGCTTTAGATCGTCCAGTGCAGTTGTAAGCGTGTCTCGTAACTCTTGATAAGAAATTTTGCTGGGAACTTTGAGTGATATGTCTTGCTCAACTTTGGGAAAACGTGACAGTGGTGTATAAATCTGACCAGCTGACGCATCAACCAAACGAGCTATATCAAGCTCAAAACCTGCCGTGTATTTTGGTAGTTTTAGGTTACGGCGCACAGTGGCGCTAAATTCGCCAAGCTCACCTAGTAGCTTGCCATCCGCTGTCTTTACATAGGCCACTCTGGTGCGTTCAAATGGAGCTACAGCTGCCTTGCCGACTTCCAGTTTGGGTTCGTGACCAGTTGCTGGCTCATATACCACTTGGGCTCCAAAAACTTCCAAAACTCGTTCCAGATATTGCTTAGACTGAAAATATGCCGCACCGGTTTTGCCTTTGGAGGCTTTGTCGTCAACAGAGTAAACAAAGGCCACGCGGTACTCTTCTACTGGCAGCTTGTCTTCTACCAAATCTTTGTTGTGCACTTGGTTGATCTCAAAAAGTGCAAACTCGTTGTAGCCAGCTTTTATGTTGGTGTGGACCTTGTCTAGCAAGCTTGGTAGTAAGCTCATTCGGTAATACTGCAAATCTGGGCTAATAGCATTGGAAAGTTCAAAAGCGTTGTTTTTGTTCTGACCAACCTTTTCTAACAGATTGCCATGCACGAAACTATAGGTCAGCACCTCGTTGGCCCCCGCATCCGCCAGTATATCTCTGACCTTGCTTTTGGCACTCAGTAACTTGTCTTGAGTTGTGGGACTAATACTACGTTTGGGTAGTTCATGAGGTAGATGGTCATAGCCGTACAAGCGACCAATTTCTTCAACCACATCCTCCGGAATCTCAATATCGGTTCGCCAGAAAGGAGCTTGGACCGAAAGTTTTCCATCTTGTTCAGAAACACCAAACTCAACATTTTCTAGGAGTTGCTTCATATCGTTTGGATTGAGTTGAAGGCCGAGACGCTGATTGATGAAGTCAGCAGACACGTCAACTTTGTTTAATTCAGGTAAACCCTGGTGCACATCTTTTAAATCACTGGCTTGCTGGCCGCCCGTAATTTTTTGGACATTCTTCATCGCAAAGGCCATGATTCGGTCATTTTGCAGGGGCGACTGACCCTTGGTAAAGCGCGTAACTGCATCAGTAAACAGTCCGTACTTCATTGCCGTACGGCGAATCGCATACATATTGAAGTTGGCACACTCGATAATAATGTTTTTTGTGCTGGTATCGACTTCTGTATCGGCTCCACCCATCACACCAGCAATACCCACCACTTCTTTGTCAGTGGCAATCACAATGGCTGGGTCACTTACATTTATGCTCTTACCATTTAGCAGCGCCACCGGCTCGTCTTTGCCGGCTTTTCGAGCAATTAGGGTTGGTGTGCCGCCAGAACGGGCCTTGACCTTGTCGTAGTCATAGGCGTGTAATGGCTGACCTGTCAGATGCATCACGAAGTTAGTTATATCCACCACGTTGTTAATTGGTTTGAGTCCAACCCGAGTGAGGGCAGCTTGCAGCCAGATTGGGCTGGGACCGACTTTGACATCTTTCATAGCCACAGCCATGAAGCGTGGAGTTAGTTCATAATCCTCTATCTTAATATCCAACGGGAGGTCGTTAACAGTTTCAAACTGTGGTGCTTGCAAATACCAGTCTGGGCTCTTGAAGGCTAGCCCCTG
>CAZVJS010000037.1:0-7652 GCA_964627365.1 uncultured Candidatus Saccharibacteria bacterium
CACTGCATAAGCACTGTTACGAGCCAATAATATCACGTTGGCGCAAATTATTTCATTAGAAATTCATTAAAAATATGTGTAAAACTTATGTTTTACAGATGAAAAGAGTAGTTATTTTTTGTGTTTTGTTTTTATTACAACCCAAAGTAGCATTGCCAGCAAAAAGAATATAGCCGAGTAAAAAGTGGTTTCGCCATACAGCTCAATCTTATAACCTTCATTAAAATGCAGCACGAAATACATGATAGCTGCCGTGGTATAGCTGGCCGCACAAATAGCTGCTGTCGTTAACAGCGCCGCCCTGCTCAGCAAAACTGCAGATACAATTATTGGAATTGCATACAGAGCTACCGCCCGGCTGGCCATGCCACGTTGGGTATAGACACCGAAAGAAGCGACTGCAATGTCAACCAAAATTAGCGCATATAGCATATAGCGATAGGCCGAATTGCTACGTTTGGGACTATGAGCCAAATACCAGACCACGGAGGTTACAGCTAACAGCACTGATGTAATAATCCAGCGTTGCATGACCGCCTCTGGCGGAATTAAATGCCAGGCATCGTACACCCAGATCTGCACAATCAGAATCAAAACATACACAAAATGAAGGCGCGATACGCGCAAAACGCCTGCATGCAACCAACTATTCGTGTTTTTCATGTTAAATACTTGCTCTCATTCAAGCATAAGCACGATGGTAGTGTCAAAGTTCAAGCCAAAGCGAGTCTTATGAACTATTATGAAACTGATTCTCCAAGGTCTGCAAGATATACTGCTGGGTCAGCTTTATAATCATTCCATGCCTCTTGAGATGGAAATTTTATGAAAGTCGCAACTTTATTCTTTTTGGAATGAGGACTACGACTACGTTCTCTGCCCTGTTCTCTTGCTAGATATCCTTCTCTCGCAAGTTTATTCACAACTTTACGCCCTTCCTCAATTTCTATGCCAAGCCTCAAACAAAGTGATTTCACTGTAAGCCCTTTGTGTTGGTGGCCAACACCAATCAGTTCTTGTAAGATTTTTTGACCCAGTTCTATGTCTTCGCTTGTAATTGTTTCACTTTCGTCATCCGTTTCAGTTTTTGCTCGTGGTTTGTTTTTGGTTATTTCAACTGGGGACGAACTAAACAAGATCATACCTTCGTCGTTTCCTGCCTTAAATATATGGCCTCGTTGCCAGATACCATTTATAAGCGTACGTGTTTCGTCACGAGTTGTACCCAAAGTCTCCTCAATAACTCGAGATAGGGCATTACCAGCCAAGACTGAATCAGATGTTCTATCTATCCGTTCAATACAAAAATCTACTAACCGTTGTGTAAAGATTGCAGCCCGGCGTTCATTGCGTTGTCGCTCAATTCGATCAGCCCGAGCCTGGGCACGTTCAAGAGCTTGCTGTTCGGCTAAGCTGAGTGTTGGTGTGGTAGGCATTTCTGCAGGTGTTTCTTGTACCAAAGGTTCGGCCACCCCTTGGTGCGTCAGGACATAGCGCATACCCCGAGCTTTACCAACTGTGTCCCACTCAGCAACAATACCCTTGGCGTCAAGTGCTGTTATGATTTCATCGCGTAGCGCCGGAAAAGCGCGTTTAAATGTGTTATGCCCATCTGGACCGTAAATACCTCGAAGTACTCTAGACTTTTTGAATTGCTCGGCCTTAATGCCTGGTGTTTGTAGATGCTTCTTCAGAACAAATTCTGCTGCCGGTGATAGCCCCAAGTCACCTGGGGGTTCGGGAATATCGCGTTGTTTCAGGACCACGCTTCCCTCGGGCAATTCTTCGGCATAGTCTTGTACTGAAGCTCGACGAGAAGTTTTCCGTTTGCGCTCTGGCTGTGCAGATTTATTCCTAGAAAAGATTGATCCATAAAGCGCGTCGAACGCATTCTGGTGATTAGCAAAACGTACAATGACTGTATCGAGTTGCTCATCGGCATCTTCACCAGTTTCGGTAAGCGCATAGTCACGTACCGTCTGGTAATCGGGATGGTCGTAATCCACAGCTCCATGTAAGCTAATTGATCCGCAAGTTTTTATAAATTTTGATAGGCTGCGTTCTTTGCGAAGTAGTTTTACCGCGCCAAAATAAGTATCAAGAATATCATAGTCGATTATGACTAACTCTTGAGTTGATGCACCAATAGAATGATCAAATACGTATGACAATGTGTCATTTTTGTCATCAAATTCTACTATATGGGGTGCAATGCTGGGAAAATCTTCCCCTTCCATCTGTACCATAACTAATTATTATAACACTTTGTGCTACTTTAGTAAAGTATATTGGTGGGTTTAGTTATTGACGTTTGGATGTCAGATGATAGCCAGCACAAACTGGACATTTGTAAACTCGAGTTGGTTTGTTGAGTTTGTGGCTAGGATTAATACGTTTGAGTGCGGCATCAGCGGCCGCAGAGGTGCTGTAGCGAACTTTTTTCTTGCAAGCGGCTTTTTCGATTGGTGTAGGCACGTTAAAGATTATGCACCTAGAGCCGTGCGACGTTCAAGTGCACGTTGCCTGCGAACTCGGCGACGTTCTCGCTCAGACAAACCACCCCAGATACCAAATTTCTCACCATGTTCCAGGGCGTACTCTAGGCAATCCACCCTGACCTCACAGCTTCTGCAGACTGCCTTGGCTTCGCGGGTGGATGCGCCTCTTTCAGGAAAGAAAAGATCAGGATCAACACCCAAGCAATTTGCTTCTTCTTTCCAGCTATGTGGAGTCTCACTACTAAATACGGCCGTTCCAGAAGATGCAGGCTTAACACGTTTGGGTTTTGGCTCTGGAGCATGCGCCACTAGCTCACTCTTTTCAAAATCCATGATCAATTCATTTACAAGCTTGAAACGTTCCAGTTGCAGGTCATTTGTCATATTTCCAGCTAGCGAACTTAGTGCGGATTTTGCCTTTCGCAGATCTTGATAGGTTGGGAAAGTTGGGATATCCTCAGCTTCTCCGTTAATAAAATCAATGGTACCTTGGTATGCAACGTTTTCAAATTCGTGTCTCTCAATATCATCTTCTACGCCCGGTTGTTCTTCCTCATCCGTAACGCTTTTGGCCAAGACCCTGTCAGCTTCCTGGACCTTGACGTTTTGGGTGGTAGTAACTTGAATACGTTCTCTTAACTGATCGTCAATTATGCGCACCACTTCAACGCTTGGAGCAATTGCTATAAAAAGACTGTAACGCGTCCCTGTACGTATGATGACTGGCTTCTCAGGGAATGGATTAGCGATTTCTTCTAGTTTCCCAATGGTACTACTAAGGGTTGCTGTCCTCGATCCCTCAGTACTTGCTTCTGGAAAAAAGTTTAGACCATATAGGTATCTGGAGTACATCCCACCGTCTGGTTGGTACAGCAGAGCGTTCATTATAAAACGTACATGACGGTTTGGTTCTACTGGCTTAGTTCCAGTTAGGCGCATTAAATAGTCACCAAGCTCAAGTTTGGGCAGCGCAGCTTTTTTGGGGTTGGGACGGCGAATTTCGTCTTCTGTTAAAAATGTACCATAAAAATCAGGTAGTTCTGGGTGGGCTGCTTGGCCGTTTTGTCCTGGAGCATCCCATATCTCACTCTCGTCCGGGGTTTCTATTTTTTGTCTTTCATCATCAAGAGCAACAGTTGCTCCGTGTGTTTCAACTCCCATATTGATTTTCATTATGCTCGCACTTAATGGTTCTGCAAGTATTTCGCCAGATTTGAGAAAATATTACAACAAGTCTGTTGCCCTATAATAGAGGTATGGAACCTTTGGCGGAGAAAATGCGGCCTCATAAGCTTGGTGACGTTGTTGGACAGTCACATTTATTGGAGTCGGGACAGATTATTCGAGAGATTGTTGATAAAAAGCAGCCGACTAGTTTGATCTTGTGGGGTCCGCCCGGTAGTGGCAAAACCACCTTGGCGCGTATTATTGCCCGAGAGACGGAGGCGGATTTTGTAGAACTAAGCGCTGTTTCATCCGGCAAGGCTGATGTTGTCAAAGTAGTCGAGCGAGCTCAGGCCAACCAGCGGCTTGGTATGCGCACTATATTATTTGTGGACGAGATTCACCGCTTCAACAAAGCTCAACAAGATGCTTTTTTGCCACATGTCGAAGACGGTACCATTACTTTAATTGGTGCCACTACCGAAAACCCCAGTTTTGAAGTAATTACACCACTACTTTCGCGCAGCCGGGTGGTCGTACTAGAACCATTGAGCAAAGTCGAGATAAAGCAGATCCTAAAACGTACTGCCAAAGCCGAAAGGCTAACCGCCAAACAACTACCGGCCAAAAGCATTGATCTGTTAGCTGAACTTTCTGGTGGCGATGCCCGGGTGGCTTTGAGCAATCTTGAGCTAGCTCGGCAGCTTACAGAAGGAGCAATTACGCCTGAAGTTGTTGAGACTGCCGCTCAAAAACGAGTACCAGGTTATGACAAGGCTGGCGAAAGTCATTACAACATCATCAGTGCCTTCATAAAGAGTTTGCGGGGCAGTCAGCCCACAGCTGCTTTGTACTACATGGCACGGATGTTGCAGGCTGGTGAGGACCCTAAGTTTGTCGCCCGCCGCATGGTCATCTTTGCATCAGAAGATATTGGGCTGGCTGCCCCCGCCGCCCTCAACCTGGCAGTGTCTACTTTTCAGGCCGTAGAACGCATCGGCATGCCCGAGTGCCAGTACGCCCTATTTCACTGTGCAAGCGTGCTGGCCAAAACACCAAAATCACGCGAAGTAGCCGATGCCATGAGCGCTGCCCTGGCAACCGCTCACGAATATCCCGACTTGCCCGTGCCGATCCATTTGCGCAATGCCCCAACTAAGCTAATGAAAGACCTGGGCTACGGCAAGGGCTACAAATGGCAAGCCGACTTCAAACATGAGGCTGGCTTTTTGCCCGACGAGCTCAAGGACCTAGATCTTTTTTAGCTGTTCCCATGGCAAGTCTTCTTTGCCAAAGTGTCCGTAGGCGCTGGTCTGACTGTAGATAGGCCGCCGCAGATCTAGCGTTTCAATAATTCCCCTAACTGATGTATCGATGAGTTTTTTTGCAAAGGCATCGAGCTTGGCCTGCGTAACGGTGGCTGTTCCAAAGGTCTCAATGGTTTGCATGAGTGGGCGTGGCTTGCCAATTACATATGCCAGACCAACCTCGCAGCGCGTAGCCAGTCCAGCGGCCACGATATTCTTGGCAATGTAGCGTGCGGCATAAGCTCCCGAGCGGTCAACTTTGCTTGGATCCTTACCACTAAAGGCACCACCGCCAACCCGTGCATATCCTCCGTAGGTATCAACAACAATCTTTCGTCCCGTCAGACCCGCATCTGATTCGGGTCCAGGAATATGCCAAAGCCCGGTGCCATTCACTGTTATATTTTTATCTTCTACACTAAATCCGTACTTTGCTAGAACGGGGTTAATTATTTCCTTAACCACTGCGTTATGAACGGTTTTTGCATCTACAGATTCATCGTGGGCAACGGCAATAACGGCTTTCTCTATTCCGGTTGGTTTGTCGTCTTCATAACGAACCGTTACCTGGGCTTTTCCATCAGGACGAATAAAGGGCAGAATTTTTTGATGTCGGACTTCGTCGATACGCCGAGCCAGAGAGTGAGCCAAGGTTATCGGCAGGGGCATGAGTTCTGGAGTCTCTTTGCAGGCGTAGCCAAACATCATGCCTTGGTCACCGGCACCACCATCGTCTTCAACTCCTTGAGCAATTTCAGCTGACTGCTCGTGAAGAAAGCTTGTGAAAGTAGATTTATCCGAAAAACCCCATGCTGGGTTTGTATAGCCCTGGCGCTTTATCTCAGACCGAATAATTGCCTCGTAGTCCAGTTTTGCCGACGTCTTTATTTCGCCAAATAGACTAATCTGGTCTGCTCCAGCCACTGTCTCGATACCCGTTCTGGAGTGTGGGTCTTGTTTGAGGGCAGCATCCAATATTGCGTCACTAATTGCGTCACAGATTTTATCGGGGTGGCCAGCGGCCACACTCTCTGAAGTAAAAAGCCTGATTTGGCTCATATTATAAAAAAGTCCCTTCTGCCATACGGCCGAAAGGATCACAAATGTAATATCTTTCCGCAGTTGGCGGCCTAGATGAGGCACCTTGCCCATTTACAGGTAGGTTGTCAGCAGATCACAGAGCTAGATCTCTCACTGCTTCTTTATATTTAATTTAGATTGTTAAAGCTGCTTAAGTATATCACACCAATATATTGACTGCGCGAGCCGTTACCAGCACCACTGTTGCCAGTGATATAAGTGACTGAGCAGTCATCAAAAACTTAATGCGATGGGTTAGGGGCATGGTGTCTGTGGGGCTAAAGGCCGAGCCATTGGTGATCGAAACATAAAGATAGTCAAAAAAAGCTGGCTGCCAATTTGGCTGATGGGTGGCTGATTCAGGCGCCGTCATTTGGGGGAACAAAAAGTCTCGTTCATTATCGTCCACGTTATCGAGTTCCCAGTACCACAACCCAAAAATAATGATGTTTGTCAGGTAAATTGCCACACCAGACGTTAACAGGTCGCGCCCACTCACTTGGCCACCGTAGAGTAGGGCGTGCAAGACCAATAGAAGTGAGCCCAAATTAGCAATAGAAACCAGCGCAATCAACAGAACTGCTAGTAAGCGCCGTAACCGGAGCCGTGCACTATTACTATGGACACCTGGCCGTACCACCGCTAGGGAAATCAATAGCAGGGCCTCAAAGCCTGCCACGGCGTACTTTGGCCCAACCGCTAAGTGATGGTTAATGGACATCTGGAGCAAGATGGCGGCAATCACAGCCAGCTGAACATGCCAAATTGGTTCTCGTAAGGGACTCTTGTGATGTAAACGTGCCAGTTTCATATGCTTCTCCCGATTATCTTAATTACCCAAATCTATTGATGTTAGACATTGGCGGTTCAGGACCTGCTGGGGCGGTCACCGATGGTGATATTACTGCACCAGGTAATCCTGTAACGTTTTGACCAGGAGCTGGGTACTGCCCAACGTATGGAGTAGTAGTTAACGTCGGTATAGCAGGAGACGGCTGAGGGGGTACAATCGGTTGATTTTGCACCGGTTGCGAGGCACTGACACCTGGCGTTATTTGAGCGCCTGACATATCGCCCGTAAATACTTGTGATTCGCCCATGGTACCCATTTGTCCGGGTACGGGTTGAAAACCACGGAACTTTGCTCGCTTGCGTATGATTACAACTATAATCGTGCCCACAACAAGGATGCTCCCTATACCAATCAGACCGGGTAAAACTAGTTTTTGTATAATTGTTGGTTTCGCAATTGTTACCGTTACACTATTGATCTGGTTATTAGCACTTACAGTGAAAGCTTTTTTGGCTTTCAGATTGTTATACGAAACCGTAGTGTTATGTTCACCCAAGACAATATCTTTGAAGAGCGCCCCTCCTTCTGTATCGGTTTCAACGGCTTCCCCATCATCAATGGAAACTTTCGCACCTTTTATGGCATTGCCGCCTTTGTCTTTCACTACAATAATCACCGGCAGAACTTGCACCACCTCACCGTTTGCTTTTGTGATGGTTTTTGGAGTGGTCGGGTTCAAAGCTGCAAGCTTTTGACTCGTTGTGCTACCCGAACTCGTTGTATTAGTAGTGGTATTGGTACCAGATGATG
>CAZVJS010000038.1:0-7411 GCA_964627365.1 uncultured Candidatus Saccharibacteria bacterium
ACGCTCAAGCTTTTTTTGCCAGGGATTTCTTGGGAGCTGCTGGTTTGATGTGGTCAGGTACCTTAACCTGTGCCTTCGGGAAGCTAAAGCCAAATGTGCTGCCCTTGCCTTCCTCACTGTGGAAGATGATTGCTCCGCCCTGAGCTACAATAACTTTCTTGGCCATAAATAGCCCTAGGCCCGTGCCGTCGGGACGCGCATGCTGGGCATTGCCTGCCCGATAAAACTTAGTAAACAAATGATGTTGCGATTCCTTAGGCACGCCGATGCCGTCGTCGGCTACAGTAAACTCTACACTCGTGCCTTTATCCTCCAGGGTAATCTGGATGTATCCCCGGTTGGCTCCACTCTGTGTGTAGTAAATTGCGTTGTCAGCAAAGTTCATAATGACCTGGCGGATCTTTGTATCGTCCAGCATCAACATTGGAAAGTCTTTTGGTTTGGTATAGGTTAGCTCCAGGCCACGACCCTTGGCGGTTTCAGTCAGCTGGGCAATTTCAGAGGCAATAACGTCGGCTAGCTGTGTAGGTTTACGCTCAATCATAAATTTACCAGTACGCATACGTGACACATTCAAAAGATCAGCAATTAGATACACCATGCGCTGCGAGCTTAAGAACGCCTGATCAAGCAGCTTTTTCTGCATGTCATTGACCTTGCCAGCATCACCCTCGAGCACCATGCTAACGTAACCCTTGACACTGGTTAGTGGTGTTCGCAGCTGATGCGAGGCCATGCTAATGAACTCGTCTTTAGTTTCATCCAGTGCTTTTAGCTTCTCATTACTGTTTTTTAGCTGACGGACAATACGTTGGTTTTCTTCAAAAAGTAGTTTGTTGTCTACTGCTACACCAACTGCCTCGCTCAATCGATCAATAAACAGCGTTTCAGTTGTAGTCAGTTGTGCCGAAGGACTAACGAGGCCAATAGCCATGACGCCGACCAATTGCTGGCGAGCTGATAGTTTAACAAGGTAAAAAGATTTGAAAGGTGATAATTGCCGCGCAGATTCGACCATCTTTTCTGGCATTTGAAATAAGTGTGATAGCTGATGATTTGTCACATGATTGGCGTGGACCAGTATCTGTTTTTCATCCTGCATGAGCCAAGGAAGACTACTACTAACCTTGAGAGTACTTAGGTGGTGCACTACGTCTTCCGAAACTTCCATGTCTCGTACGCTCCAGCCCAGCACTCCAAGTTCGTTACCAGCACTACCCCTATGGGTTAGAACTGCAACGAATGGATAATCCGTAAGTTTGGTAATAGCTTCAGTAATTTGTTTGATAACTTCTTCGAGAGGAGCTTGAGATTGCAGCACCAGACTATCGATGGCCTGCAACAGTGAAAGGGTGCGGTTAGTATCAGCCAACTCTTTGTTGTGACGATACATTTCTTCGGTAATATGAGCAATATCCTTTTCAAGCTGTTTTTTGCGCCGGAATGTCTTCTTAGGCGACGGTAGAGGTTTCTGGCCGTTTGGATCCATGGGCACTTAGCCTCCTTTTGTATGACTCAGGCAAGCGTCTTGGGGAGCTGGTCACCAGACAACTGGCCGAGAAGTGAGCCAGCTGCTTCCTTGCTTACTTCTACTGAGATTTGCCCAAAAAGTCTTTTGTACTGTTCTACAAGATTATCTATAGCATTACTACCGTTACCAGTGATTGAAATTTGATGTGCCGCCCAGTTAACTTGTATATTAGGAACTTGCTCGGCTTGCTCAACAGCCACTGGACCGATGATTTGTTCCTGGTGCGCGATTATCTTTTCGGCAATTTGAGCGTAAATGTCCACTACGCTGCCTCGCTTGGTTTGGCGGCTGGCTTGTCTATAGATGGTTTAGTGGCAAAAGCTAGGATTCCAAAGCTAAGCAAGAAAACACCAAGAGCAAGCAGCAGGTCACCCCAGTCGGCGTTGTAGTAGGTGCCTTTGGTCGTAGTATAAGAAAATACTGAATCGGCTATATACATGGCACCAAGACCGCCTAAAATCGCTAGAATTGCTCGCCGATATAGACCACCAAAATATTTGTATGACAGTATAAAAACAAGTGTACCAAATGTCAGTGCCAAGAAATCTCCAAACGGATAGGCAATATCGAGAACAGCCTTAAGCGCAGTTTCTCCCTCCGGTATAAGTGTGCCACCGCGAGCAAGGTGAATTTGAATGTAGTATGAAGGAATCAAAAGAATAAGCGGCAACATAACTGCCAAAACTTTGGCCCAAGTGTTTTTGCGTAGGGCAAACATTGCTCCACTGGCTTTGGCCAGATAGATTGTACCCAGAATCCAGAAAAATATACTGGGAGCAAAACCAACATCAGCTACCGATGGATAGGGCGCGGGAACTCCTTTAAAGAAGTTGTAGTACGACCAAATACTCTCACCAAAACCCCACAACAGTAGTCCAAGTGATATGAAGAAAATCGCCTTACCCATGGTGCTTTTTAGGCCACCCCATAGTTTGGCTTTGACCATACCAACAATACCAGCAATAAGCGGTATCAGACCAAATAGGAATGAGTACCAATAATTAAGGTTGCCGCTTTTGGTGCCTGTGGCAAAAAGAGCTGCCCAAAAAATTACTAATGCTAGAAAGAAACCAAGGAATAATTTTTGATAGGTGTTAGTGTTTTTCATTATCTTCTCTTAACTTTACCGTAAGCTTTTTCATGAGCGATGTCAACTGATATATAACTCCGGTTTTGGAAAGCCATTAAAGGGACTCGACATTGTTACCGTATAGGCCCCAGTGTTTTCAAATATTAGTCTGTCGCCAACTCCTATATAGTCTGGAAGTTCAACATCACGAGCAATTATGTCCAAACTATCTCCGGTTGGGCCAGCCAGCGTTGCATGCATGCTAGCTTTTGACTCCTGAACTGAACCTGGGTGGACCAGGTACTGCGTTGAACCTTGGTGAATCATGGCCTCATACAATGCGTTATAAATACCGCCATCAACCACCAACCAAACTTTTCCACCCCGAATTGTGCGTGATATAACTTCGGTAACCATGACGGTCGAGCTGGCAACAATTCCCCTGCCTGGTTCAACAATAATTTTCGGTACGTAGGGCAGCATGTGGAGTGTGTTATTTACAAGCGGAACAATCTCGGATAGATGAGGTGCATTTTGGTGGTTATAGTAGGCCACCGGAAACCCACCGCCAATATCAAGTGCTTCCAGGGTAACGCCTTCGGATTTTAATTCTTCTATGATTGGGCGAATGGTGTTAAGGGCGTTGGACCATCGATTGGCGTTGGTTGCCTGAGAACCGACATGAAAACTTATGGCGTAGGTTTTGAGCTCTAGATGCTTAACAAGTAATACTAAATCTTTAACTGTTTCAATGGGCGCCCCAAAACGTTCCGAAAAAGCAAATACACTACCCGTATCGTCAACAACGGCCCGAATTAAAACTTTAGAACCGGGTGCATTTTCGGCAATTTTGTGAAGTTCCTCAGCCGAATCTGCTGCAAAACGGTCAATGCCGTGTTTGATTGCGTGCTTAATATGAGCAACCGGTTTAACAGAAGTGCCGTATATGATTTTCTTGGGTGAAATTCCTAGTTTTAGGAGCATATCTATCTCGTACGAAGACGCGGCTTCAAAACCCGAGCCAAGTTCATCTAAGTAGTTAAGGATCTTAGGGTCGGAGTTGGCTTTTAGTGCGTAGTACACCTCAGAATTATCTAAAAGATGAGCGAAGGTGTGGTAGTTGTGTTTTAAGATGTCCCGACTGGTATAAAAAAACGGCGTGGGATAATCAAGCGCGCGAGCTTCTTCCAGAATTTGGGCGTTGTTTGGAATCATTTTTGTGTTTTAGGGATTTGACAAAATTATAACAGAGGCAATAGTGAAACGCCAACAATAACCAACACTACGCCAATTTTCTGGAATTTATTAAGACGCTCACCAAGGAAGAAATAGGCAAGTATAAGGGTTGGAACAGAGAAAGCTGCACTTAAAACGCCAACAATACTGACATGTGATGTCAAGCTATAGCCAATACTAACCCCCACATAGGCAATAATTTCTCCGAGACCAATGAAAATCAAAAATTTCCACAGTTTATTTTGCTTAATCTGTAAGCTTGTTTTTTGGAAGAAGCACACCAGCAGCAGCATGATAGCCATAAATATAAACATAATCGAAGCATAAGCTAGCCAATCTTTGCCGTTAATAAAGTTACCCCAAAAGACAGTCCAAAATGCGGCCAATATTGCTCCTAAAAGAACTTCGTTGACTCCGGGCAGTTTTGTTAACTTGAGCTTCCTAAGGGCAAAGGATTCCTCGTCCAGACTCATAACTAGTATCCCGAGGAAAACAACGCCGATGAGGACAAATTGCAGTGCGCCAATAACTTCACTAAAAATGAACACAGATAGGAGTACAACTAAGCCAGAATAAGAAGAAAAAATTGGATTAACAATCGACAGCTTGCCTACCGCAAATGCCCTGTAAACCAACAGATACACAATCGCCTGAAAAATACCAAATAGGGCTAATAGTAAATATTCACTACCGCTGGTTGGCAAAACTATTTTGTGAGATGAAAAAGCCCCCACACCAAGATCAATTATAAGTAGCGCAAAAGCACCAATAATCGACGCAACAGTTAGAGTTGCAACATCTCCAATTTCATCGATGGTCTTTTTTGCAAAGAAATCAGCAGTGCCCCAACCCAACATTCCTGATAAACCAGCAAGGACAGCAGTAACTAAGCTACTAAACATACTTATCTAAAAGAATAGCATGAGTAGCTCTAAAGAAAATATGTTTTAATCCGAAGAGTCTATTGAGCGACTCTTTACAGACCAATAGAAACCTTGATTAAAATCTGGGTGGGGGTTGGAGCTATTGGGGTCAATTGTAATTAGATTGTCTTCGTTGTACTTTGGCAGACTGAGTACCCCTGCCATATAAGCAGTGCCTGGATGTGGTACAACAAAATGGGGTGTCTCAGGCGCCACTGTATAGCTGCTGCGCGTACCGTACACAAGGTTAACCAATGTGTTTCGGCCAACACTTAGGAGTGTTGAACCACGCACAGGGAAATGTACCTCAACTTCACCACCTGTATGGTAGTGGGGTGTGTCAATCGTAACCTCAGACATATCAACGAGGGCAAAGTCACCTTCTAGTTCGTCTGGTGTTTGGACGACGTAAATTTTACCGTCAGGTGTTACATCCGGTGTAAGTTCCCCTAAACGTCCGAGGATATCCTTGGCTACACTTCTCCAGCCATGAATGTTTTTTTCAAAACCAGATCCAGAAATTTCAGGTGTTATCATGAAAATATTATAGCACGTTAACATTGAGGTGTCAATCTTATTGCATCTGGTGATTTCTTCTCGTACCATACCAGTATGCCCAAAATTGCAATTGTTGAGGACGACCAAGCCATTTCCCAGATGTACCGCATCAAGTTTGAAGCGGATGGTTATACGGTAGAAACAGCTGAAAACGGCAAACTGGGGCTGGCGCTGGCCGAAACCATGAAGCCAGATATTATCTTGCTGGACCTCATGATGCCAGAAATGACTGGCGATGAAATGCTAGGTGCCATGCGTAAAACTGACTGGGGCAAAGACATCAAGGTAATCATCTTAACCAACGTCGGTGAACAAGAGTTGCCGGAACGCATTAAAGAACTCGGCGTCAGTGCCATAATCCTAAAAGCCGACATGACTCCACGTCAGGTGGCTGAACTTGTCAAAACCCAACTAGCAAGCTAGATGTTGCTATTAAGGTAGTGGATATGCAAGAACCCCTCATAGATCTTTATTCAAATTCCCAACTTCTCGTTCTGAATTTCTCAGAGATCCCTCCTCAAACGCCAAAAGACGAAAACATACAATTATACTTCGACGATCTTTTAAGTCACAATCTGGACCCTACAAGTGCACAAAACAGGCAAAGATTTAACAACCACATACTTCGAAAGACACAAAAGAGGTACCTAGTAAGCCGATACGCCGAGGATAGGAGCGCTATGCTTACTGGTTCCCATATTGCACAGCAAGCCAGAACGTATCATTTGGGGATAGATATATTTTCCCAACACCTTGAAACCGTCTACGCACCCTGTGATGGCGAAATCATTACTATAGGACAGGAGCCTGGGGGTCATAGTTTTGGGCACTATATGATCATCAAGCCTAGGAACAGAAAGGTTCCCTATATTTTCCTTGGACATCTATCTCAACCATCCATTAGTGTCGGGCCAATTACATCAGGGAAACCTATAGCAAAGCTTGGAAATTTTACAAACCAAGAAAATGGTGGGTGGTCACGACATTTACATTTGCAAATGCTGTCAGAATTGCCGAAATCAGGTGTAACCCCAATGGGTTATTCAACAAAAAAGGATCTTGAAACTAATGCCAGGTTGTATCCTGATCCCTCTCTCTTCTTCCCTGAACTTTCCCAAATCGTTAAGGTCAAGGAACCCTGATACAATAAACCCATGAAAATTGCCATTATAGGCTACGGTTTGCAGGGCCAGTCGGCTTATGAATATTGGAACGATTCCGAAAACCAGATAACCGTTTGTGATCAAAACACGGCTGT
Source organism: uncultured Candidatus Saccharibacteria bacterium (assembly GCA_964627365.1). Classification (GTDB taxonomy): domain Bacteria; phylum Patescibacteriota; class Saccharimonadia; order Saccharimonadales; family CAZPPF01; genus CAZPPF01. The sequence continues at coordinate 6,576 of CAZVJS010000038.1, forward strand.
TGAGCTGCCGACTAATGTTGAAAAACGTCTAGGAACAGATTACCTCAAGAATTTGGCAGATTTCGACCTGATTGTTCGCTCTCCCATGGTGCATCCTAAGGACATTGTGGCAGCTAATACACCAGAAATCCTTGAGAAGGTTACCACTGTAACCAATGAGTTTATCAAAGTTTGCCCAACTCGAAATATTATTGGAGTAACAGGCACTAAAGGCAAAGGTACAACTTCTACACTCATAACCAAAATGCTCGAGGCAGCTGGCAAACGGGTGCATCTGGGCGGGAATATTGGCACACCGCCTCTAGATTTGCTGCACGGTAATATCCAGTCTGAAGATTGGGTGGTTCTGGAGCTAGCCAACTTCCAGCTGATCGACCTTAAGGCTTCTCCGCATATAGCCGTTTGCCTAATGGTTGTGCCCGAACACATGGACTGGCACAAAGATATGGACGAGTACGTAACAGCCAAGCAGCAGATGTTTGCGCATCAGGCTGCAGAGGATTACGCAATTTTCTACGGATTGAATGACACTTCTAAGCAAATTGCCGGTGTAAGTCCGGGGCACAAAATTCCGTATATTCAGAAGCCAGGGGCAGAGGTGGTTGACGAGGCAATTGTGATTGATGGCCAAACCATTTGCAAGACTGATGAGCTGAAACTGCTCGGCAAACACAATTGGCAAAATGTATGTGCCGCAGTTACAGCTTTTTGGCAAGTTGAGAAGAATGTAGAAGCTGCCGGAAAAGTTTTAACATCGTTTAGAAGCTTACCATTTCGAATCGAGCTTCGTAGAGAAGTTAATGGAGTGAAGTTTTATAATGATTCGTTTGCCTCCG
>CAZVJS010000039.1:0-7257 GCA_964627365.1 uncultured Candidatus Saccharibacteria bacterium
GTCTTATTTTTGGGAATATAAAACTATACTCAAAGCTTGAATCAAACCTGCGAAAAAGTCGTATAGATCTAGCTCTTAAGGATTTCATCGTTGATCTACAAAATAATCAACTTCAAGCTGCTGCAACGCATATGTCTACTGGTTTCCAACAAAACCTTGTGAATACTAAAGAGGCTAGTGGGAACATTGATTTTACTAAGTCCGATGCCATGAATAAGGTCACAGAAACTAAAAGTAAGTCAAATATATCCCAGTTAGATGCTCTTAAAGCACTTGCTTCGTTGCCATCCTTCAAGGCAATCAATAACCCGTATAAGATATATAAAACTCCAGGTCAAAATTCTACTCAGGACAACCAAAAACTTACAGTCCGTTTCACAACCAGCCAGGGCAAGACTTACGATTTTAGTGTTCAGCTTACCAAACAGAATGACACATGGTATGTAAATGCCCTAAGTGTTCCTGATCCGACAGATGGGATTCAAGGGTGAACACAATGACCCTTAAGACTATTTCCACAAAAAAGCTAGCTGTATGTTTACTTATAGCACTATTCTTACTGATTGCTGGCTTAGTAATTTTTGACTATATGAACCTAAGACAAGCCGGTCAACCCAACTTTGACACGTTGCCCGGAGTAAAAACTTCGACGGAAAATAGCCCAGAGTCTAAACCGCCCACTCAACCAAATAATTCGGGCGTTAATTTTGCAGGGTCAACACAATGAGGCGGAAAATATTTCTCACATTTGGTCTAGCAATAGTATTGTTGACAGCGTTGTTTGTCATCCAGCCCAGCAAAACTCACGCCAATGGAGCCTATGCTTATAGCGGGGGGTGGGCTTATCCGTCAGGATGCCCTGGAGGTCCGGGTGGATTACAGACCGGGTTCGTGGCATCTGTAGATAACCAGAATGCAGTACTGGCTTATGGAACAAATTCTTATGTTGGTAATTTGAGGCTGAACACCGGAATCTGTCCATTCGCAGATTATCCTAGTGCTAACAATGCACGATTCGAGTGGGCATTTGGAGGCAATCCTAGTATATCTCCCTATGCCTTGCCGACAGGCAATTTTGGCACTGTTGGGCATGGTTTATATACGGCTGTATGGGGACTCACCATTAATACTTCCGCATATGCAAACTCGCCCGGCTGGCACGAAATTCCGCTTGTGTGGCATGGTTGTGCTGATTATCCATGGACTGTATGTACCGACACCACTAGTGGTCAATGGGGTGAAGTCGATTTCCAGTTCTACATATCGGCACAGCCACCACCACCTCCTGCCCCAGTAAAGCCAACCGTAAGTGCAGTATGCAGCGGTACTACTTCGACGATAAATATTTCGTGGGGAGGTAGCAGTACAGGTACAGCTGGTGGTTTTTCAGCGGATATTAGTGCTCCCAATAACTCCAGCCACACAGCTAACAATTATTACTCAAAAAATATGGGCTTAGCTACTAGCACCTCTGCGCCCGGTGGTTTTAATTTGTGGCCTGGAGGTACACCGGCAATGCCCGCCTTAGTTCCAGGCGCCACCTATTGGGCGTGGGTCTGGAATGGATCACTGTCGCCAATATCTAACGCCGTAGTGGCTCGGGACTGCACCCCGCCCGTGCCAAGTTGCGGCACCAATGTTATACAAAGTCCTTCTCCCGCTGCTCCAACGCAGCCCTTCAGTATAACGGTTTACTTTACCTTGTCTAAGGGAGCAATTGCATCTACGAACTACACCATTACCTTGTCTATTCCGGGAGTAACACCTTCTACATCCAGTAAATCGGGCACTATCCCCATAGGAGGCACTGGTAGCGGCAATATTACCTTTAGTGGCCTAAGTGGCCCAACAACAGGATCATACCCAGGCACTTACACGGTATCAAATGGTGTTAGCTTAGTTTGCCCGTTTGACGGTCTAGGTGGCCACCCGCCTCCACCTACCATTGCCAGTAAGCCCTACCTCCGGGTTTACTCCGGTGATGTGGTAACGGGTAGTGGCTTTGGGCCTAGCAGTTGTACGCCAAACGCCAGTGCAGGTATTACAGCCTACAATAAGGGTGCAGCTGGTAGCTATGGTGGGGCAGGGGTTCAGTTTGCCGCTCAGGCTATGGTTTCCATCATGGAGTTTACTAGCGCGTCACTGCGGAGTGGTCTACCAACACCAAATCCCGCTAAAGGTCTTACTTTTGCCAATAACGCAGCCGATACCTATGGTGGAAGTTTTGGGACAGCCCCATGTGCGTCGGATTATTACGGAAATATTTCAGCTGCTGCAACACCTGGTCCAGCTACTTACGCCGGCAACCCAAGCCTTAGCGGCAAGACGGTGCTGAAATATAATGGTGATGTAGTAATAAGTAATAACGTTATCTATGCAGGAGGTACATGGACAACTACCACCATTCCATCCCTGTACCTTGTGACTCAAGGCAATATATACATTGCTAGTACCGTAACGAACCTTGATGGAGTGTATGTTGCCATCCCAACGAGCCCCAATAACGGCAGGATCTATACCTGCTCGAGTGGTTTTGCTCCAATGACTATTAACGCTAGTTACTATGCCAATTGTCACTCCCCGCTAACCATCAATGGTGCCTTTGTAGCCAGTCGGGTAGTCTTTGGCCGAACTAACGGTGATGTTTTTACTGCTCCCGCCAATGAATCAGGAACGTCTACAAATATTGCCGAGAAATTTATCTACAGTCCCGAAATCTGGCTGACTGGTGGCCCGACTGCGAGCACTGTTATCAAATACGACTCAATCACTGGTTTACCGCCGGTTTTGTAGCGGCCAAGGACTATAAAATTATTGCCACAAATGGTACCGCTTATGGTATAGTGGTCACAAGAAGGAACTACTTTAGCAGTTCTGATTATTCGTTTATGAATGATGGGCTTCATAGAATGAAACACATAAAACCAATACATGGCAAAACAAAGGAACCCCAGTAGATGAGTATCCTGACGGGTGTTTCTGACTTTTTTGGCCTTGATATTGGTACCACGGCCGTACGCCTAGTCGAGCTTCGGGGAAGCGGCGGTATTAAAACGCTCGTAAAGTATGCCTACGTTCCTATCGACAGCAAAATAGCTTTAAGCGATTCAAAAGCGGATCAGCAAAAGATTGCCCAAACCATTGCAGATTTACTCGGGCAAGCTCGAGTTACCTCCAAAAACGTGGCAGTTGGTATACCATCACAACGGGTATTCACTACAGTAGTAGACATTGATCGGCTCAATCCTAGCGAGCTTGATAAAACCATTCGCTATCAGGCCGATGCACTCATTCCCACTCCTTTAACCGAGTCAAAAATTGATTGGGCTCTACTGGGTGATTCACCTGCCGATAAGACCAAGGTAGAGGTTCTACTTTCGAGTGTGACTAATGAATTTGTTGAACAGCGCCTTGACCTACTTGAATCAATTGGTCTAAATGTAATTGCTTTTGAGCCGGATAACCTTGCCTTAGCACGGGCAATTATTCCTCGTGAGGCAACCACTCCACAGCTGGTGCTTGATGTTGGTAACAAGACATCTGACCTGGTAGTTTCGCTGGGTGGCACGGCCCGTTTAACCCGTTCTATTCCAACAGGCTCAGAGGCCATTATTCGTTCAGCAGCCCAAAACCTGAATATTGATGACAAACAAGCTCAGCAATTTGTCTTTAAGTTTGGTTTATCTAAAGATAAATTAGAAGGGCAGATCCACCAAGCAATTATTGGCACAGTTGATGTACTTGTAACAGAGGTAGAGAAGTCGATTAAATTCTTCCAAACAAGGTACACCGATCAAAAGATTGAACGGGTAATAGTGACCGGTGCAGCTTCGGCCTTGCCAGAATTTCCGCTATATTTGGCGAACAAATTTGGCATCAATACTGAGATAGGCAATGCTTGGCGCAATGTATCGTTTCCTGCGAGTCGTCAAAATGAGCTTCTGGCAGTATCGAATCACTTTGGTGTGGCTGCAGGCCTGGCGGAGAGAGACGAATGATCCAGTTTAATTTACTACCAGATGTTAAACTTGAATATCTCAAATCGAGGCGCTTAAAGCGCTCTGTTATTCTCATCTCAACGGTAGTTGCTGGAGCGGCTTTTGGTATTGCTTTACTGTTGTTCTTTTCCGTCAACGTGCTGCAAAAACAACACATCAAGGACCAAAATAACGACATCAAAAAGTACAGTAGTGAACTCCAAAACACCAAAGATCTCAACAAAATTTTGACCATTCAAAATCAGCTCGGTAGTTTAACCAAGCTCCACGACGATAAGTTCGTTGCATCACGATTATTTAGTTACATGGCTCAAGTAACGCCTGCAAAGGTGAGCATTGCTACAGCTAACATTGACTTTACTAGTAATAAAATTATTGTTGGCGGCAATGCAGACAGCCTTAACACCATCAACAAGTTTGCCGATACTTTGAAATTTACCACCTATAGTGCCGATGGAGCCGATAGCAAAAACGCCTTCTCAAATGTTGTACTCAGCAACTTTAGTCAGGATCCCAAAGGGGGAGCTACCTACCAGTTCAATCTAGACTTTGATCCAGCAATATTTAAGGGCGACAAAGAAGTTACTCTAACAGTTCCAAAGATCATAAGTACTCGGTCCGAGACAGAAAAACCTGAGTCACTCTTTAATAATTCGAACGGGACGAGTCAATAGGAATTACCATGGCAAAGCAAGCAAACACTTCCATTAAACGAATTCAGATCGATAAAACCAACCGTTTTATGGTGGGAAGTATTGCCATTGCCTCGTTCATTACCGTATTTTGTCTAATGGCCTCGCGGGCACTCATAAGCCAGCAATCCTATCAAAGCAGGGTTATCAAACAAAAGGGCGTAGCAGTTAAACAGCTCCAATCGAACATCACTGCCACCAAAAGTCTAGTGACTGCCTATAGTAACTTTGTGAGTCAAAGCGATAATGTACTGGGTGGCAATCCTAGCGGCACAGGTAGTAACGACGGCGATAACGCTAAAATTATTTTGGATGCCCTACCCAGTAAATATGATTTCCCGGCTCTAGCTACCAGCCTGCAAGGGCTTCTATCGGGCCAGGGTGCCAAAATTAATGGCATTACAGGCACTGATGATGAATTGAAGCAACTCAATAGCAGTAGTCCAAACCCACAACCAGTTGAGATACCATTCCAGGTAACTGTGGCTGGCCCACCCTCAACGATTCAAAATGTCATAGCGGCCATGCAGCGTTCAATTCGCCCTATTCAGATCCAAACAATTACATTTACAGCCGACCAAACCAACCTGCAGGCGACTATTAGTGCCAAAACATTCTATCAACCAGAAAAAAGCCTAACCATTACAACAAAGGAGATAAAATGAAGCAAAAAGATCTCCCCCTGATAGCTGTAGCGGTTGTATTTGGTGCCGTGATATCGCTGGTTCTGTCGAATATTTTGATTTCATCTCCCAAGAACCGTAATACCAAGGTTGAGATAGTTAATCCCATTACCAGTGACTTTAAAGAACCAGATCAGCGCTACTTTAACGCTCAATCGATTGACCCTACTCAACTGATTCAAATTGGCGACAGTAATAACCAACAACCATTTACTGGCGCTCATTAGGAAGGTGATACGGCGTAGCTTATGAGCGTCCTATCGGCCACCATCCAGAAGCAAGTCGAAGACTTGCTTGTTCAGGACAAGCTAGTCTCTACTGAAAAGCTAACTGAGCTAAAACAAAAGACCGAAAAAGATAACACGCCGCTTTTTTCGAGCCTAGTGAAAGATGGCTTAGTTTCAAATGAAGATCTCACAAAAACTATAGCCAAAGTGACCAATGTGCCATATGTAAACCTAAGTAATGCCCGTATTGAGCCTGATGTACTGGCTTTATTGTCACAAGAAATTGCTGAACGTTACATGGCCGTGCCACTGGGAGAAATGCAACATCGCTTAGTAGTAGCCATGCTTGATGCTGACAATGTTCAGGCGGTAGACTTTTTGTCTAACAAAATTGGTCGTCCGCTCAAGGTCTATACGGCCAGTGAAGAGGGAATTCAACAGGTTTTACGCCAGTACGCAGCCAGTCTTGATAAAGGCGTGACCGATGTTTTTGGTGCCGCTGATAATGCCCAAGACCAAGTGAATCCCTTGGAGACCAAAAAGGCTCAGGATATTAACGCCATCGTCCAAGACTCACCGATCAGTAAAGCCTTGTCAACAATTTTGGAGTACGCTGCCAAGAATCGGGCCAGTGATATTCACATTGAACCTCTCGAGAAAGAGCTTAAGATACGAGCCAGGATTGATGGCGTACTGCGTGAAATTATGAAACTACCCAAAAGTACTGAACCGCCACTGGTTTCGCGTATAAAAATTTTATCCAATTTGAAGATAGATGAGCACCGTATACCGCAGGATGGCCAATTCAGCATTAAAGTCGCTGGCAGGGATGTGGACTTGCGTATCGCTATTTCTCCGGTTGTTTGGGGTGAGCAGGTGGTGATTCGTTTGCTTGATAAGTCTGGAACGAGTCTCAAATTAGAAGATATGGGCTATCACGGCCGTGCCCTTAAGATGATTCGCAAGGGTCTTGGCCAGTCAAACGGTATGATTTTGACCTCTGGTCCCACTGGCTCGGGTAAGTCGACCTCACTGTATGCACTGCTACAAGAGATCAAGAACGACACCATCAACATTGTCACGCTTGAAGACCCAGTCGAATACAAAATGTCTGGAATTAATCAAATTCAGGTAAATACCGAGGTTGGACTGACCTTTGCCAGCGGTTTGCGATCTATTTTACGCCAGGACCCAGACGTCATTATGGTCGGAGAAATCCGCGATAAAGAAACGGCCACCCTGGCTGTCCAAGCTGCCCTAACAGGGCATTTGGTATTTTCGACACTGCACACCAACTCCGCAGCAGGAATTTTGCCGCGCCTGCTCGACATGGATATTGAACCATTCCTTATTGCCAGTACGGTGCATACTATAATTGGACAGCGTTTGGTGCGAAGACTGGCCGATGACAAAGAATCTTACCAGTCGAGTATGAGCGAAACAGAGGCTATACATCAGACATTAGGCACGCTGTTGCCAGCAACGGATGCAGATCGCAAAAAGGCAGCAGAGGAGATGGGTTACGAAAGCTTGCCACTAAGGGGTGATACCGCTTATACTTTATTTAAGGGCAAAGAAAGTCCCGACGCTCCGGGTGGTTATAAGGGCCGAATGGGGCTGTATGAAGTGTTTGAGGTCACCGAAAAGATCCAAGAAT
>CAZVJS010000040.1:0-5593 GCA_964627365.1 uncultured Candidatus Saccharibacteria bacterium
CATTATCTTTTGTTGGTGCTGTTGCCAGCGCTGGTATTTGTATTTGTGCGACTCGATTTTATCCCCTTAGCTGTCGCTCTGATTCTGTTATCTAAATGGCGAATGTTTGCGGTTAAACCCCGGCACTGGATTACCAATATTCGGGCCAACGGGGTGGATATTATTGTTGGACTATCTCTGTTAATCTTTATGATTCACAGTGGTTCGCAGCTAGTGCAGTTGCTTTGGGCCGTTGGCTACGCTCTGTGGCTCATTTTTCTCAAGCCCAAATCAACCCAGATTTCCGTAATGGGCCAAGCCCTAGTTGCTCAGACACTTGGCTTAACGGCTGTATTTTTACAATGGGGAGCAGCCCCAGTGGTTGGTTTGGTGGGACTGAGTTGGCTGGTTTGTTATGTGGCAGCTCGACACTTCTTTACCGCCTTCGACGAGCCATTCACTCGTTTTCTATCTGATCTGTGGGGCTATTTTGCAGCGGCTTTGGTGTGGGTGCTCAGTCACTGGCTGCTGTTTTACGGTGTTATTGCTCAGCCCACGCTCTTGCTTACGGTAATTGGCACCAGCCTAGGTAGCATTTACTATCTTGAGCACAATGATAGGTTGTCTCTGGGGTTACGCAGGCAACTACTCTTTATTATGCTAGCTGTAGTGGCCGTGGTGCTGATCTTTTCTAAGTGGACGAATAGCGCCATCTAGGGAACAAGGTTTTTTGTCGAGGCGCCTCCGCAGCCTAGATGTGATATACATAATCACATCTGGAGCGAGGACAGTGCAGAGAGAAAATACCTTGTTCCCTGACTGTTAAGCCGGTTTTAAGGAATCCAATTATAATAGATGGTGAGGGTATTAATGACGGAAAAAACGCAACTAAAACCAGGCAAACGGCGCTTCACTGAAGGCCTAAAAGATCCCAAACGTGCGGCGATTGGTCTACTTTTGCTGGCTTGTCTCAGTGTTGGGTTTTTGGGAGGCTGGCTTGGGTCTCGTAGTCAGACACGTCAGTCGGCAGCGAGTACAAACGCCCAGGCCAGTAAACAGATAGTTACCACTCAGAGTCAGCTTATTAATAACATCGCCAAAGATGTCGGCCCCAGCGTGGTATCTGTCGATGTTACCACCCAAACCAATCAAACTAACTTCTTTGGCTATAGCACGCCAGCCGAGCAACAAGCGGCTGGAACAGGGATAATTATCAGTGCGGACGGTGTGGTCATGACCAATCGACACGTGGTTCCAGCCGGTACCAGCACAGTGAGCGTTACACTATCAGACGGTACTAAACTAGATAACGTCAGCGTAATTGGCCGAACGGCCGATAGTGACCCACTAGACATCGCTTTCCTCAAGATCAATGATAAGAAGGGCAAGACCCTACAAGCAGCCACCTTAGGGGATTCATCTAAGATGCAAGTTGGGGATATGGTGGTAGCCATAGGTAACGCCCTTGGCCAGTTCCAGAACACCGTTACTAGCGGAATTATTTCCGGCTACGGGAGAAGTGTGCAGGCAGGAGACCAGTCAGCTGGCAGCACCGAGACCTTACAGAATCTATTCCAAACCGATGCTGCCATAAACGAGGGAAACTCTGGTGGACCACTGGTAAATGCCGACGGACAGGTGATAGGTATTAATGTGGCTATCGCCGGTAATGCCCAAAATGTTGGCTTTGCCATCCCCGTAAATGACGTAAAAGGTCTCCTGAACAGTGTACTCACCAAAGGCAAATTGGAACGACCATACTTGGGTGTGCGCTATGTTTCGCTGACCGATGACATAGCTTATCAGTACAGCCTCAGTGTAAAGCGGGGCGCGTATTTGGCACCCAGCAGCGGCAGCACAACCATCATAGCTGGCAGCCCAGCTGCCAAAGCCGGTCTGCAAGAAAAAGACATCATAACTAAGGTCAACGACACGGCAGTTGACGAAAATCACAGCCTCACCTCACTACTTGGTCAACACCAAGTCGGAGATAAAGTGACTCTTACAATCGTACGCGATGGCAAAACGATTACCGTGCCCGTGACGCTCGAAGCCGCCCCCACCCAGTAATTAGACTTTGAAAACTTGTATAAAATCGGCCTCTTTGAGTTGCTTATAGCCAGCTTTTTCTGCTAACGCTTTTAGGGCCTCATGTTGAAAGGGAAGTGACTCACAACAGAGGTAAAGCGGTGAATATTCTGAGTCACTAATTTGCTCAAAAAGATGCCTGTAGACGTCCAGACCGTCCTCGCCACCAAAAATCGCCAGCCGCGGTTCGTTCATAGCTGCTTGGTTGATTTGGTAATTTTCGGGTACGTATGGTAGGTTTGCTAACACAAAATCAATTCGGTCATCGTTTGGCAAAAGGTCGTTTTCTAAAATTTTAACGACGACGGAATGTTTTTGGGCATTCTTTTTGGCGATCTCCAAACATGCCGGATCGATGTCGATCAATGTCACTTTTACCTCTGGTAATTCTAGTTTGGTAGTTATGCCAAGGGCACCACTACCAGTCCCAGCATCCACGATGACCGAACCTTTTGCAGGCTTGAGCTCCAGCAGCAAGTCGATCATAGTCTCGCTTTCTGGGCGAGGCTCCAAAACATGCTCATTAATAATAAACTCGCGTCCATAAAACTCGGTTTTGCCACGAATTTGGGCCAAAGGAATGTGCTTTTTTCGTTTTTCTATCTGTTTTTCAAGTTTTTCAAATTGAACTTCTGTGAGCTCAGTTTCAGGGTGTGCTAGTAAGTACGCCCGGTCTTTACCGAGCGCATCTTCTAAAAGTACCAAAGAATCTAGCCTTGCAGTTCCAATGCCTGCTTTTTCAAGCTGTTTTGTTGTGCTCTTCAGCCAGTCATTAAGTTTCATGACTCAGTAGTTCGTGTTCGGCGGACTGGAGCCTTTCTATAACATCATCGATGTCGCCGTCGAGCATGCCAGGTATATTGGAGCGACTATAACCAATGCGATGGTCGGTGATGCGGTCTTGTGGGAAGTTATATGTGCGAATTTTTTCTGAGCGGTCGCCTGAGCCGATGAGTTTCTTTCGGGCGTCGGATAGTTCTTTTTGTTCTTCGTCAATCTTCATCTGAAGCAGGCGAGAGCGCAGTATACTCATGGCCTTGGCTTTATTCTTGATTTGAGATTTCTCGTCTTGGTTGGTAACGACAATACCTGTTGGAACGTGCGTAATACGTACGGCCGAATCGGTGGTGTTAACAGATTGCCCACCATGCCCACCGGAGCGGAAGACGTCTATTCTAAGGTCAGCATCTTTGATATCTACATCAGTTTCCTCAGCTTCGGGCATCACTGCCACAGTAATGGTGCTGGTATGGATGCGGCCTTGGCTCTCGGTAGACGGCACACGCTGAACACGGTGCACTCCGGCTTCGAACTTGAGATTTCTGTAAGCCTCGTCGCCCCGAATTTCGAATATAACTTCCTTGAAACCACCAGTTTCATTGGGGCTTTCGCTGACAAGTTCAATTTTGTAGCCGTGGCGCTCAGCCCAGCGGTTGTACATGCGGTATAAATCACCAGCAAACAGACTGGCTTCATCACCGCCAGCTGCGGCGCGGATCTCTATAATGACGTCTTTTTTGTCGTTCGGGTCTTTGGGTGTCAGGGCTAGGTTTAATGATTCTTGAATTCGGATTTTTTCACTCACATTAATATTCAGGTCTGCTTGAGCTAGTTCGGCCAGTTCGGGGTTGGATTCAATAAGTTTTTTGTTTTCATGATCATTCTTTTCAATAATTTTTAATCCATCGAATAGCTGAAGCACTCCCTCTAAATAATTCAGGCGCTTAGCGAGCTTGGGGTATTCTTTGGAGCTAAAAATAGCAGGATCCTGCAGTCTTTGCTGCAGTTCGGCGTATTCTTTGCGGAGTTCTTGCTCTTTTTTGTCCATGATTCCTCTTAAGTATAAAGAAAAACCGCCAGAAAACAGTTATTTCTGACGGTCAATGGGCTTGTTTAGTTATTCTTCGGTTGTAGCGGCAGCAGCCTTTGCTTCAGCTTTTTCGATCTTGGCCTCTTTGCGGGCAGTTTGTTTCTTGGCAGCAGAAGTGCGCTTGTCTTTGGCAGCTTGTCCAGCGGCAGCGCGAGCTTTGAACTTATCTACGCGGCCTTCGATGTCGACAATGCGTTCCTCGCCGGTAAAGAAGGGGTGAGAAGAGCTAGAGATGTGAATTTTTACCAAAGGATATTCAACTCCATCGAGTGTGATGGTTTCTTCGGCTGCCACAGTAGACTTGGTCAGGTAGGTGGTGTTGTTATTGAGATCCTGAAACACAACTGGGCGATAATCTTGGGGATGTAAGTCCTTTTTCATAACCAGTAGAGTATACACATCTGTTAGCCAGAGGTCAAGCCAACCAGAAAAGGGCATGTCAAGAGGATCCGTACAAATAAAGCGGATTTAAAATAACTTTTAATTGACTTTAAATCCGCTTTTGTATATTCTAGGGAAGATTAGTTCAAAAATATAAAAACTAAACATAAAAATACACATACAAAATGGGTAATGTTCCAATATATCGCAGACTTATACGCCGCTTGACCAAAAATTCAAGCGGTACCATTAGTGTCTCAATACCACTTGAGCACACTTTGGACTTGGGGTGGGAAAAAGGTGACTACGTAAGCGTTGAGCGGCGGGGTAACGAGCTTATAATCACCGAGTCATCTGCTAAGAAGGCAGGAGTCAAGCGATGAATCTGCTTCGGCGAACAACACCAGGCCTTCTGACAGCACTATTACTAGTATCTGTATTTACAGCTGCGGCAACCCCATTACTGGTTCATAGTACGGCACACGCCAACGCACCCTACAACGCCAGTGATGTAATAGGGCATGTTGATCAAAATGGTGGACCAGTATTTGACACATCCAAATGGACTAACGGTCCTTCGGCCAGCGGTCTGAGTAGTCCCGACAGTATGACTTTAGATGCGGTATCACACAGACTTTATGCTAGGGATTGTACCAACTATCGGATCTTGGTGTTTAATTTGGATACAAGTAATAATCTACTGGATCACACAGCTGATTATGTACTTGGGCAGCCGAATTTCACCACAAACACTCCACATAACAGCAATACAGCCACTGCTCGCGATTTTTCCTTTGACTGTGGTAATAATACGGATAATATCGTATTCGATCCAGGCTCTGGTTATCTCTATGTTGCTGCTGGTGCATACCGTGTGCTGGTTTTTGACACGTCAGTGCTGACTAATTACATGGATGCTACCTATGTTTTAGGACAGAGTGATCTGACGAGCAATGACAACAATGTGCCTACGGATGCCAAAGGTTTCAGCGGTATTAATACCATTGCAATCGATTCAGCTGGCCACAGGTTATTTGTAACTGACGGGGTAAGAAACCGTGTACTAGTATTCGACACCACTACCATCACTAATAACGAGGACGCCGTCAACGTTCTTGGGCAGTCTAACTTTACAAACTCTGGGCAAGATACCAATGCCAAAGGGTTTAATAACGCAGCTGGCATTGCATTCGACCCTTCTAATAATCTTTTGTTTGTTGCTGATAGATTCAATAATCGCATACTAGTATTCGACACCACTACCATCACTAATAA
>CAZVJS010000040.1:5693-6982 GCA_964627365.1 uncultured Candidatus Saccharibacteria bacterium
ACGTCCAATGGCAGCGATACGAATGCCAAAGGTTTTTTTATCCCAGGTGGCCTATTGTTTGACTCCGCTGATAATCGTCTATACGCCTCAGATTTGGTTAATAACAGGATCTTAATATTTAACACCACCAGCATCACCGACAATATGGATGCCATTGATGTTATAGGTCAGACAGACACAAACGGAACCCCAAGATTTACTAGCGGATATACTAATAACGTCGCATTTCCCAATAATAAAGATATTGGACCCGAAGGTGTCGATGTAGACCCCGTTAATCACCGCCTGTATGTGTCTGATACAAATGATTCTCGTATTTTTTATTACGAACTCGATAGTAGTAATAATTTAGTGGATAGGCTGCCGGACTATGTAATAGGCGTACCTGACTATAACTCATATGGATGCCAATCACTTTCCGCTGACACATTATGTAGTCCAACCAGCATTAAGCTTGATATTTTGACACACCATTTGTATGTTGCTGACGGAAATTACAGTCGAATAATGATATACAACCTTAGTAACACGAATGTGCCAATAGATGGAACTGCCGACTACGTTTTGGGTCAGCCAGATTTTACGACAGCAAATTGCAATACTAGTCCTACCAGTGCAGAAGATTTATGCTTCCCAACCAGCATGGATATCGACACGCAGAATCATAGATTATTTGTTACAGACTATGGTGGTAGCCGAGTCCTAATCTACGATTTGGATAGCAATAACGTTCCCCTTGATAAAACTGCCGACTACGTTTTGGGTCAGCCAGATTTTACGTCTAGTGGTTGTAGTACATCGGCCAATAATCTTTGTGGGCCGCACGACGTTTTTTTGGACACCGTGAACCATCACCTATTTGTAGCCGACACTGATAATAATCGTGTTCTAGTTTACAACCTTGACAGCTCGAATATTCCTCTAGATAAAACCGCTGACTATGTACTTGGTCAAGTGGACTTTAATACACAGAATTACGCTGAATGCTATCCGGATCCAACAAGTGCCAGTGGACTGTGCATCCCCAGGGGTATAACGGCGGACCTAAATAGCCACCAACTATTTATTGCTGACACTTATAATAATCGTGTCCTAATCTACAACCTTGATAGCACAAATTTTCCGTTGGATAATGCAGCTGATGGCGTCCTGGGACAGGCTGATTATGTAAGTAATGCCCCGACAACGTCTCAAATTGGTTTGAATGCCCCAACCCGACTGGGTTATGATGCCATGGATAAGCATTTATTCGTCTCGGACAATGATGGGCTCAACGGATTTGGCAACAA
>CAZVJS010000041.1:0-6840 GCA_964627365.1 uncultured Candidatus Saccharibacteria bacterium
CTTTTGGCTACACAGGATATAACTGGCTGGATGGCTCATGCCACTGACCCATGGAACTTTAGCTTGCCGTCGGCAACACTCACATCTTGGCGAAGCGGCTCTTACAAACAGTATTTTCCGACAAACGCGGTGGTGGGCAAATCAGACAATATGGTGATTGCTTTTAGTTTTAATAGTTCAAACAAGATCAGTACTGTCCTTATCGTTAACAACGTTGATGTGCTGACTCAATAGTTAGAAACTTTGGGTG
This sequence comes from uncultured Candidatus Saccharibacteria bacterium, assembly GCA_964627365.1. Taxonomy (GTDB): domain Bacteria; phylum Patescibacteriota; class Saccharimonadia; order Saccharimonadales; family CAZPPF01; genus CAZPPF01. The sequence goes on from CAZVJS010000041.1 coordinate 251, forward strand.
GAGGTACCAGCGCTAGGTGCCACTGAAGATGATGCACCGGCTGCGGTGGCTGCGCCAACGACGACGCTCATAGCTTGAATACTGCCATCTGAGTTGGTTGTACCACTCACGACTACTTGGTCACCACTCTTAAGCCCACTAATGCCCACACCACGGAATACCGTATTACCGTCGGTCTTAACGGCTTTGCTTGAGCCATTTTGATCAACCGTAAAGTCATTACCATTTACTGCGGTAACTTTACCAGATAGTACGATGCCGTTTTCTGTTTGTGGGGGGCCTCCGTAACGACCTCTAAAACCTCGCATATCTTTAGTAAATGTGCCACCAAAGCCAATGGTTTCTACTGAACGCCTATGGTAGTCGCGTGCTTGTATTCCAGCTCCGAATGCTACAAGTACGACTGCAAGTATCCCAGCTCCCAGCAAAATGTTCCGAGTAGTGCTACTTATCTGTTGTTTCTGCTTCGCCTTGGGTGGCGTGTCCTGAACGGTGTCTTTTGACGCCTCGTCGGTGGTCTTGGCCATATGAATCCTTGTATTACACTATCTGTTATAGCCCCCAAAGCTTAAAGCAGGCTGAAGGTTATCCACAGAAATAAAACGTAAGCATTTATAAAATATTAATAATGTGTTGACAAGCCCTACGCCTCAAGCTAAAGTAGGGGCTAGAACATCGTGAGGTGTTTTAGCAAAGCTTCTAGCAATAGAAGCCAAGCGACAAAAAAGGACCTAGCAATAGGCCCTTTTTTGTTTGCCTAAGTTTATTTGCATTTATTAGGAAAAAGCGTTAGGGTTATAGTGTACGTTCAAAAATATAAATGGAGAAATAATATGGACCCACAAGCACCAGATCCATCGGTGACACCAGACCCATCGGTATCACCCACACCAGAGCCACCAACAGTAGACCCGGCTCCAGTTAGTGATCCAGCTCCAGCTGTTCCCTCTGAACCAGCTGTACCTGCAGATCCAGCACCAGCCGCTGATCCTACGCCTGCAGCCGATCCGGCACCAGCCGACCCTGCAGCTCCAGTTGAGCCAGAATCTCCAACTACACCTGCCGAACCCGGCAACCCAGTAGTTGGCCAGTTCTAGTAGCTCTAGCACCTCACAACCAAAACAAGCTCCTAGCGGACCCAGATTTACTTAAACTCATGTTAGAGTAAAAGAGTGAAACACTTGGGTAGGTTGGGGGTTTTGTTTTTTGTGGCACTAGGTGTCACATTACCTGCTGTTCATGCTCGCCCGGCCGCAGCCCAAAATACCCAGAATTTTAAAATCTCATCCTTCACAGCAGATTATTATCTGGATCGGACTGCTCAGAATGTCAGCACCATGAAAGTGGTCGAACATATTGACGCACTTTTTCCGATTTACGACCAAAATCATGGAATTCTAAGAGCAATTCCTGAAACCTATCAGAATCACACCGTGAGCCTAGATGTTGTTAGCGTAACCAACGGTCTAACCTCCTGGCGCTATACCATCTCACATCAAAATGACAACTTGGTGCTCAAAATCGGTGATGCCAGCACTTACGTTCATGGTCCTCAGACCTATGTTATTACGTACACCATGCGCAATGTCATCTCGCATCTAGGAGATCATCAAGAACTGTATTGGGACGTGAATGGTGATCAGTGGCAACAACCGTTTGACAGCGTGAATGCCCAGATTCATATACCCCAGAACTTGGTTAGTTCATTGCAAGACCAACAACGCTGCTTGGTTGGAGGCTATGGTCAGACAAGTGACAGTAGTTGCACAATAGTGCGTACAACAGAAAATAATGGAGTTTTAGTAACTGCTCAGGCATCAAACTTGTTGGTTGGCGAAACTATGACCTACGTTCTGGGTTTTAATCAGGGGACCTTTGTACAAGGGCCAGAAATTGCCGCTGCCAAACGCAAACAACAACTCAAGAATATTTTGATTGCCTCGGCAATCATTTTGCCGCCAGTTCTAGCATTCTTCATTTTGTATCCAAAGTGGCGAAGAACCGGCAAAGATCCGAAGGGCCGCGGAGTCATCATCCCCGAATATACTCCACCAAAAGACCTGAGTGTTTTGGATAGTGCCTTTGTGTACCAGGAGACTATCAACGGAAAAGCCATCACCGCACAAGTAATTAACTTAGCCATACGCCGGCATATTACAATCTATGAAACTGTCGAAAAGAAGATTCTAAAAGATAAAAAAGATTATGAACTTGAGCTCATGAAAGCTCCAGAAGAACGAACCCTTGCCGAGTCACAAATTATTGAGGCGTTTTTTGGTACCACTGCTCAGCCCGGTGCACGAGTCAAGATTAGCGAACTAAAGAATAAACTGGCCAGCACCGTTAGTAAGCTCAACAAAGACCTAGCCCAAAGCCTGACAGAACAGGGCTACTTTGCCAGCAACCCCAAAAAAGCTGGATCGGGTTATTTGGTGGCAGGTGGAGCGTTGTTACTAGTTGGTTTTATATCGATTGCCATTTTGATTGGTGTGGGTTTTATCCTGGCCGGGATTGTAACGATGATTTTTGCTGCGATCATGCCGGCCCGAAGTGAAAAGGGTGTCACAACGCGCGACTACCTAAAGGGTCTCAAACACTATATTGAAATTGCAGAGAAAGATCGCATCAAATTTTTGCAAAGTCCAGAAGGGGCAGAGAAGATTGAAGTATCCGGGATAGATCCACGTGACCCAAAGCAAAAAGTAAAGCTATTTGAAAAGCTTTTGCCGTACGCCATGCTGTTTGGTCTAGAAAAAGAATGGGCCAAAGAATTCGAGAACATTTATAGCGAACCTCCAGATTGGTACCGGGGTAACTGGGGAACCTTTAACGCGGTTTATCTAGCCTCGTCTTTGAATGGTTTTGGAACAGCCAGCGCAGCTTCGTTTACTTCACCATCTAGCTCATCCTCCAGTGGTTTTGGGGGTGGTGGATTCTCTGGTGGTGGAGGCGGTGGTGGTGGAGGCGGTGGGTGGTAAAATAGGTATCTATGGTACGAAACGCAACTTTTTGGGATAAATTCTGGCGCGACGAGTATGGTCATGATGTTATTTGGCAGAAGCCCAATATATTTCTGATCGCCTGGTTTTCTATCACCTTCGTTACATGGTTTTTGCCCTACAGCACGCTTAAGCACATCGTACTTTATATTGCCACGGCATCAATCTTCATCTGGGCTTTACTAGAGATATACAGCGGCGTAAATAGATTTCGAAAGTTACTTGGCACCTTAGTTTTGATCGCCATGATAATCAATCTTGTATTTCGATAATGCGCTTAAAAAACTTCCGATTTGCCTTTGCTGCTAGCTTGATCATATTTCTGGTGGCGTTGATATTTGGCGGTGCCAAAGCGCTTATCCCACTTACCGCCCTGGCACTTATAGAAGTAACTTTTAGTTTTGAAAACGCTGTGATTAATAGCCAGGTTCTGTCCGAAATGAACCGCTTCTGGCAAGTAATGTTTCTTACAGTAGGAATTATTATTGCAGTGTTTGTTGTTCGCTTGTTTTTGCCGATTCTAATTGTAGCAATCACGGCAGGTCACCCCCTTCATTCTGTAGTTAATTCGGCGCTGAACGATCCGGATACCTACGCTCAAGAACTAGAAGCCGCCTACCCAATTATTGCGGCCTTTGGAGGTGTATTTCTGCTAATGATTGGACTTAGGTTTTTTGGTGAGAAAAAAGACGTTGTGTGGCTCAACACAATAGAGGGTCCATTGGCAGAATTTAACCAACCATGGTGGATCTCCATCACTGGTGCTGGGGCAGCTATTTTGGTTATATATACGGTACTTGCGCCCGGCAATGCCAAAATCGCCCTGGCCGGCATTGCCGGTGCCATAACGTTTTTGCTGATTAAAATATTGAGTGAGTTTCTTGTGAAGCGTAGCGACGGGGGTGGCAAGTTTAAAAAAGGCTCGCATAGCCATGGATTGATACAATTTCTGTATCTTGAACTTTTGGACGCTACCTTTAGTTTTGATGGTGTGATCGGAGCCTTTGCCATAACCAAATCCGTCCTGTTGATCGCCGCCGGCCTGGGCATTGGAGCGGTTTGGGTACGTTCAATCACCGTGCAATTACTTCGACAAAAAACATTAACGCAGTACCGCTATCTTATTCATGGAGCACATTACGCTATTCTAGCTTTATCTCTGTTGTTATTACTGAGCATTAAGCATGAGGTGCCGCAGGCTGTCACGGGGTTGCTCGGGATATTAATTATCGGCCTGGCCTTTGAAAGTTCCAGGCGACACAACCTGAACCACGGCTCGGCTCACTAGTGCGCTACGCGTTGGCGCTGTAGTCTCGGAATTTTACGTTCTTTGGAGTGATTCGGATGATCATAAAAGAGCCTTCTTTAAGCTGGGTAACCGGTGGTAATTGTTGCCCCTTTTTGGATAGCCGTGGCCTTACAATCTCCGAAAACACGATGTTTTTAATTTTTTGATTGGCTTCAACTTCGGCTTCGCCTTCTAGCTGCATGGTTTGCAATTCATAAGAGTCAAAAATGGTAAGGGCTACTTGTTTGTTGCCAAATATGTCATGGGCTTTTTGAGTTTCGGATTTAGTCATGATGTAGATGTTATTTTCTTCGCCAACAACGTAATACACTACTGCTCCGTGTACGGTATCGTCACGATCAACAGTCGAGAATGTGGCGATCTCGTGTTCTTTGAGGAAGGTGATCATCTCTTCATTCAGCGTGGCTTGAGCCGTTTTGGGCTTGCTGCTTGCCTGCAACGGTGTGTTTACAATATGGTCAACCTGTTCCAGCCGTCTATCTTCAATAAATCGAACAAATCGTTCGGCGGCCTTAATATTGACAAAGGTCAGGCCAAAATCTCCCAGACGGGTGTGCAGTGTAACTCCCGCATACGGCCAACGCGAATTAAGGCTGATACCAGAAACAACGTCGTAGGTTAGCTCATCCGCAATGGTGTAACCCGGTGAACGATCCAAAAATACCACGCGCCTGTCAGTGGCAATCAGCATAGCTGAACCCTTACCGTAGCGTCCATACACCATACCACCAATGGATTCACCGTCATGAAGTATCTTAGGTAAATAACGGCTTTCAAGTTTGAGCATGCCCCACTTAGTTGCACCAGCAGCCTGCAACTCTCGTTTGACACGAGCAATGTGTTCTGGGCTGGGGTTCTGGTTTGTCATGATGGTCTCTTGATAATGATAACAGACTACCGGTTAGCAATTCGTGCCGTGGGCTTGAAAATAGCAACTAGTGCGCTTATGCTAAAGACTGGAAGTGTGAGGCTTCCCTCGACCCTGGCTATGCAGTCGGGGTCATTTTTTTGCAGTCAGAGCAGTAGCCGCGGATTTCTAATTGATGACCAGTCGCTTCAAAGTTGTTCAGGCGGGCAAGTTTGGCTAATTCCTTTTCGAGAGCTCTATCTTCGTCAAGTGGAATAACCTTGCCACAATTCAGGCAAGTCAGATGGTGATGGTGGCTAATAAAAGCATCACTGAGCTCTAGCTTGTATTTCCAACCAATTTGCAAACGATGAACAATTTCCAAAGCCTCAAAGAGCTGAACAGTCCGATAGACGCTCGCCCGGTCAGCAGCTGCACCAACTTTATCTATCAGTTCAACCATGGTTAGGGCATCGTGCAAAGCAAAAACCTCAAACACGGTTCGGCGGACCCCAGTAAAGCTATAGCTGCGGTCCTTTAAATAAGCTTTGAGCAGAGAAACGTCAGGTTGCATAGTTGCAATCATAGTAAAATTGCGACAAATTTGCAATTATTATGTCGGCTATTTATGCTGGTGATAGTAAAAAAGGAACAAAATGCATCCATCTGTCTGGGTCGTATTAGCAGTGTCTTTAGCTGGTGATATTGCGGTTTTTATTTCGAGCACGTTACTACTGAGCTATAAAGCAACTGTGAATTGGCTGGCTAAATATGCCACACCATTTGCAGCTGGGGCTTTGCTGGCAGCTGCTTTTTTGGACTTTTTGCACGACGGGGTGGAGCAGTATGAACCCCTGACCGTGTTAACGGCAGCGCTAGTTGGGGTAATTTTCTTCTTTTTGTTAGAGGGCTGGTTGCACTGGTTTCACCATCACAGTGTCGAACCATTTGAAAAACACGGCGCACATAAGGCATCTGCCGAGCCCGTAACTGTCTTGGTGACGACCGGGAACTGGCTACATAATTTTATCGATGGTGCGGCTATTGCAGCGGCATTTTTGGTAAGCCCCAGCACAGGGGTAATAACTACCTTTGCCGTCGCCATGCACGAAATTCCCCGCGAAATGGCCGACTCTGGCTATTTGCTAAAGCGTGGGATGAGCCGCGCAGGAGTAATTAAGGTGCATGGCGTGGCAATTGTGGTGACCGCCATAGGTACGTTATTGTTTTACCTAACTGCTCGGACCAATACCGTTCTGCTAGCTTGGCTGCTGGGTTCTACAGCCGGATTCTTTATATATGTGGCAGCCAGTGATATTATCCCGAGCATTAATGAATCACGTCAAAAGCCAAAATTATTTGATATGCAGGCCACTCTATTGATTTTGGGCGCAGCCCTCGTTGGAACAGTGATTGTAGTGGCACATCACTTTAT
>CAZVJS010000042.1:0-2319 GCA_964627365.1 uncultured Candidatus Saccharibacteria bacterium
ACCAATGTTGATACATTATTGACGACAAACAACGGACTTGCAAAACTGATTGATGCTCGCGTGATCCCCAAAGGGCCATTAGCATCTGGCTGGGTACATGATGTAAATACATGGACATTTGCATCCTCAACATCTTTTACAGTAGCCGGTGTAGATGCGACTAATTATCTGACTCCTGGCACAAAAGTGTCTTATAATGATGGCGCCAAAGATTTTGGCGTTGTAGCTTCTTCGTCCTTCGTGACCGATACTACCGTTACGCTAATCACTAACTCAAACTATTCAATCGCTAACGCCACAATAGTCCGTCCACGATACTCTCAAGCAGCCACTCCACAAGAGTACCCAGAGTGGTTCGACTGGACACCAACATTATCAGGGTGGTCCGCAAACCCAACAGGCACTGTTTACCGATGGAAATCTCTTGGCGGTAATTCACTATTTATAGATATACGCCAAGCCACAAATGGCACCTCTAATAGCGTTACACACACCTTAACTCTGCCTGTTACCGCAACAACAATTGCAAGTGCAGCATGGCAGAACCCAGCCATTACTACTGATAACAATGTCGTACAGACTGGATTCGCATCCATTGCCTCGGCTTCTTTGACTGTTTCTGTTAGTGGTGTTAACACGGGCACCAATACTTCGTCAGGAAATAGCAGGGTAAATAGCGCCCAACTAACATACGAATTCTAATGGCTGTCAAACAACTCTTTTTAGTTGGAGATTCTCTTACTGCTGGCAAGCTAGGCGGTCATGATTTTGCACAGGGCGGGGACGGCAGCTGGGCCGAACACACCAGAGGTCTTTTGGGTAATATTGATGGACTCGGTCCATTAATATCATCTGGCATACGTTTGACTGAAACTGCGGTAAATGGTCTATCTCTTGGGGAGTGGACGGGCGGCGGTACCTGGACTGATGTCGCATCAACAGATGCATTTGATAAATACCCCTACGGTCATGGAGGGTATGCCACGGGCAGTAGTTTCACTCGTACGTACACAGTTCCAGCTTGGATGCCGCCGATTGTTGGTTTTCAGCTGTATTGGATTGATATGAACGGAGGCGGACATTCAGGTGGCAACTGGTCGTACAAAATCAATTCCGGCAGCCAAACAGCAATGGGACAGACTTTAGCCTTGGATAATAGCCTTAATGTATTCTATGTTTCGACCGCACTTTCAGCGGGAGACACTGTACAAATTAGAGCCGCGAACACGGCAGGCACTTCTGTTTATTGCCTGCCTGTTGGCATAGAGTTATTTTTCTTGCCGCCTAGCACCACGCAAGGACTCATTGTTCACAATATGTCGATTGGTGGCGGAAAACTCAATACACTTGTGGCAGCTACTTCTGGTGATAGGATGGCATTCGTCGATTCGGTAAAGGCTGGCACCGGCTCGCCAAAAGTTCCAGATCCAGATGCGCTTGTGATGGGGATAATAAATGATGTTCAGCTAGGTAATGTCACAACTTGGGCCAATGATATTGCTACTTTCTATAGCCGCACACACAACCTCGGAACTCTTGGGTACTACAGCGCCTATGAGGCCAACTTCGGCACATACCCTCAGTCCACGCAAACAAGCTATCGGGCACAAACCAAATCTAGCGCCGCCTCGCACGGCATACCAGTCCTTGACTGGTATGATAAATTAGCTGCCTACGGAGTTACTGGCAATGCAGCTACATCTGCAGCAGGTTTCCTTGAAGCTGACTTGATTCATCCGTCGCAAGCTGGTCATAATTATCTATCACCGCTTTGTTACTGGTTTATTCGCAATAATGTTTTGGGCCTTGGAACTGTTAGCGAAGCTTATACGGCGACGGCAAAGAAAGCTGCGGTACAGTACTCGGCCAAAAAGGCTTCAGTACCATATCTGGCTGGTGCACCTGTTGCGATTATCGAACGCTACAGTTAAGTCTTTGTTTTAATGAAGCTTACGACTATTGTTTTCACTGAATCCCAATAAGAAAAGCCATGTAGCTGTGTTGGAAGTATGTCTTTTTGAGCTCCGCAACCGTAGAGGGTTAGCTGATTAGTCATCGATGTAGGTTGGTCATATGGAATGAGTTCGTTTGTACCATTAAAGATCAAGGTATTATGCGGGCAGTCAGAGCTAGTCACATTCCAGGCTGGCGACCATTCTTTGAGGGTAGTCAGTGAGCAAGTTGAGAGGCTACAGCCAAGAGCAACCTCAGAAGCATCCGCAATAAGCGGAGCTAGCGTCCCATTAGCATTATCTTTTGCTAAGCCCACAAAATTGGTAATTGGCGAAAGCGCCACAACGTTCTTTACTGGCTTTACAA
>CAZVJS010000042.1:2419-6835 GCA_964627365.1 uncultured Candidatus Saccharibacteria bacterium
CCCACAAAATTGGTAATTGGCGAAAGCGCCACAACGTTCTTTACTGGCTTTACAATAGGCGAAATTGCATTAAGTTGTTGGGCTGCGATATTAACAAGGTGGCCCCCGGCCGAACCGCCAATCATGGTAACCCTATTGGGATCAGCGTTATACAGGGCGGCATGTGCAATGGCGTATCGTGTAGCCGCCTTAACGTCACTGATCTCCATAGGGAACGCCGAGTTTGTAGTTGTAGCCAAACGATAATTGATATTAAAAACAGTAAAGTTTTGCGATTGCAGGTACTGCGCTTGTGTGTTGAGACCAGTTTTATCCATGTGTTGCCAGCTACCACCATGAACAAGAACTACCAAAGGGGAATTAGCTAATGCAGAAGGCCATACGTCCAATGTATCTGAAGTCGGGGCTACGCTGGAGTAAACAAGATCATAAGTAGGTGCGGGCGCAGCACTAGCCTTAGGAGCTACCGAAGCCAGGAGACTAAAGATCAGTACGAGCAATAACAGGCTTATTTTAACTGTTTGCGTGCTACCCTGAAAGAATCTAATATTTTTCATCTCATATAGTATACTACATTTATGTATGTTTGGCAAGTTATTCATTTTTCTCCCGAATATTTTGTTTGTAGTAAAGTAGAGGTACATGAAGTTTCGTTTTCACGTTGTAGGGTTGCCTCATACTCAAACCACTAAAGACTATACCGCCTGCGCCTACACTCAAAAAGTTATTAAGTTCTGTCAAATGATGAAATCTCTCGGGCACGAAGTATTTCTATATGCCTCAGAAGAAAATGAAGCACCCTGTGATGAGCTTATTACCATTGTTACAAAGAAAGAACAGGACAAGTGGTTTGATGGATATGATTTCAAGTTACAGCTACCCAATGCTCTTATCTGGGATCCTTCTTTACCATACTGGTCAATTCCCAACACGCGGGCAATCGCCGAAATAAAAGCCCGCGCACGTCCAAAAGACTTCGTCTGTATAATTGGCGGCGATTGTCAGCAGCAAATTGCCATAGGATTGCCCGAATTAATGAGCGTTGAGTACGGTATTGGTTACCGTGGTGTTTTTTCTCCCTACAAAGTATTTGAAAGTTATGCGCATATGCATTGGGTCTACGGTTTGTCAGGAGACGATACAGGTCGTTCTTTTGACAGTGTCATCCCTAATTATTTCGAGCCTAAAGATTTCCCATTCAAAGCTAAAAAAGAAGATTTTTTCTTATTTATTGGACGACTAGTAGAGCGTAAAGGAATCGAGCTAGCTGTAGAAACTACAAAGCAGATTGGAGCCAAACTAGTACTGGCCGGGCAAGGCGTTAAGAAAATAGAAGGTAATAAGATTGTTGCTGATGAAATCACGATTGTTGGCGACCATATCAAACACATGGGACATGCCAATCCTAAACAGCGCGGAGAATTGATGAGTCGTGCAAAAGCGGTTTTTGTTACAACAACTTATCTGGAACCGTTTGGCGGCGTGGCTATCGAAGCCATGCTGTGCGGAACGCCAGTTATAACTACCGACTGGGGGGCTTTTCCGGAAAATATTCCGCACGGGGTAGTAGGTTATCGAACCAGAACGCTGGGGGAGGCAGTGTGGGCAGCTAAAAACTTAAATAAACTAAGCTCCGCAAGAACCATTAGGAAGTACGCCATAGATAACTTCAGCTTGGACCGGGTAAAGTACCAGTATCAGGCATATTTTGAACAGCTGGAGACACTTTGGGAAGAAAATGGGTGGTACAGTAAGTGGCACAAAGGCATTTCTAAATATCATCGCTACTCCAGATACTACCCGCATTAAATATTGTTTGACTAAGAGAACTTGACCAGCTGTACGTACCTTCGCTTAAAGGCAGTTTGGAGGGCCAAAAAGCCAGGTAGAATTGGTAGCCAAAAGGTCATGAAGCGATAAAGTAAAACCGCCGATAACGCTTGCTGCGTAGGAACGCTCATGCCAAGTAGAGCGCCCGTCAAACCAGCTTCAGCACCGCCAATGCCACCTGGCGTCGGTGTAATAGTTATAAAAAGTACGCTAGCAGTTAAGACTACAAACGTTTGCAGCAGTGAAATATGAACATTTACAGCCAACAGTGAAAAGTAGAGTGTCGCACTATAACCAATGGTCGTCATAATCGATGACAGTAAAGCATTGAAAAGTTGAACAGGCCGACTGAAGCTATAGCGAATCACATCTGCTACCATTTTGGTTGTTTTAACGACTGAGGCTTGGACTTTACTGACAAATACCAAATAAAAGCTGGCAATGACAGCGATAATTCCTGCGGCTAATGCCAAACGAATTGCGAGATGACTGTTAAATAAATGCAAACCATTCGTATAGCCAGCTACTAACAATATGCTGAGCAATAAGCTATGTCCAATAAAACCAAGGATATTGTTGGCGGCAACGACAAAGCTGGCTTCCGATTTAGTGTGATGCTGTTTGATCAAATATAAGAAATTTGTGGCTATGCCACCGAGACTAGCAGGGAATAGGCGATTGGCAAATCCATCTGCCACTTGCACCAAGACTGTCCGCCAGAAGTAAATTGTCTGCGGTGCCAATATATAATAGCTAAGCGCAGCTGTCAGATAGGTTGTTGCAATAGCCAGAAACGCCCAAATAAAAAATATATGATCGGCATGAATAATGGTGTCTATTGTGCTTCGGAGAAAATGAACTTGAGGCGCCAAAAGCACTAACGCTAAGGTTACCATCACGCCGAACCCTAATATTTTGTAGAGCATGCTGTGGGGTGATTTAAAACGAGTCATATGTATCTTGTCGCTTACGTTTATTTAAGTATACTCTCGAGATTAAGGTCCACACAATTGACTAATTGGGGGGTGGGATTGAGGCGTTGTTTTCGATGGTCGCTATTGATACACTGAGGAGCATATGTCCAGCACTAAATCGCCACGTTTTAGCGTGGTCATTCCTGCTTACAACGAAGCGCAATACATAGCCAAAACACTTCAATCGCTGCACGAACAAGACTACCAAGGTGAATTCGAGATTATCGTGGTTGACAATAACAGTGATGACACGACTGCCGAAATAGCGCGTAGCCTTGGTTCCCAAGTAGTATTCGAAAAAGAACCTGGTGTTTGTTTTGCCCGCCAAAAAGGGACCGAGGCAGCCCGTGGTGAAATTATAGTTTCTACCGATGCTGACACGTATTTTAAGCCTGATTGGCTGAGCAGTATTGACAGATCTTTTAATAAAAATAGCCGAATAATTGCCGTAACCGGACCCTGCCACTATACTGAGGGACCGATTTGGGCTACTGTCTATCCTTTGCTTTTATTTGGGTTAGTTTCGATTGTGCAAAAACTAACTGGCAAAACATTCTATGCTTCGGCAACCAATATCGCCTTCAAAAAAAGTGCTTGGCATGGCTACAACACTTTGCTTACACAGGGTGGCGACGAATTAGATTTGTTACACAATCTGCGCAAAGAAGGTTTGGTGTTGTTTAATAACAACAACCCGACTTATACATCAGCCCGACGCTTGGTTCGCGGATTTGTTTATAATTTTTTTGTGACTCTTTTGTTCTATTATTTTTTAGAATATTACCTCAATAAAATCTTCAAACGTCGCATCCTAGGATCAGCCCCCAAGTTTAGAAATGAATATAGCCCCCGGATTCTATCACTGATTAATTTGGTAATTATCGTGTCCTTGGTAGTTGCACTTATAACCCAGCGCAACGCTCGTCACTATGTCGTCAAAGAATCAACCAAAGCCATTAAACACACGACAAATCTTATCGACCGAGACAAGAGATGATAATCGTCACGTTTCTTTTTATCATTATTGGATTGGTGATGGGAGCTTATTGGCTTTTGATGTCCCCTCATTCACAGCTGTTTGGCTTTTTCCCATTTAAAAAAGTAACCGATGAGAAAATTGTGGCCCTGACTTTTGATGACGGGCCTAACGAGCCATATACCTCGCATATTGTAGATTATCTCAACAGTCAGGGTGTTAAAGCCACGTTTTTTCAGGTAGGTAAATGTGTCGAGCGCTTTCCAGCAGTCACAAAAAAAATCTATGACAGTGGCCATACTATTGGCAATCACTCGCTTTCCCACCATTTTCAGAACTATTTTATTCCCAATCGGCTTGAATTAGAAATTGTTGAAACTCAAAATATTATCAAGAACGTTATAGGTAAAAATCCGATTTTATTCAGGCCGCCATGGCTATTCCACCAGTCGGGTATTTTTAAAATACTTAAGCGCCTAGGGTTACAGCCAATATCAGGTGAATTCTGCCATCCTTTAGAAGTTTGGCAGCCAAAAGCAGCTAAAATCGCGAAACGAAGCATTGCTAAGATTAAACCGGGCTCAATTATTATTTTTCACGACGGTTACGATGCTAAAGGTGGAAATCGGGCACAAA
>CAZVJS010000043.1:0-3870 GCA_964627365.1 uncultured Candidatus Saccharibacteria bacterium
TCCGCCAGGAATTTGACTTTTTTACAACCTTACAGGGATTGAACAGGCTTCCCTTGCTGTCGTACAATAGTTATAGAGAAATAAAGAGGTGTGTTCGCTACCAGCGGGCACACCTCTTCTATAACTCAGCCACAAACATAAGGGGATTACTACGCGTGCCTATCATAGAACTCAAGGAACTGAGTAAGCTGTACGGCTTTGGTGATGCCACCACAATTGCTCTTGATGAGATTAACCTTTCGATAGAAAAAGGTGAGTTTGTGGCCGTAATGGGACCCAGTGGCTCTGGTAAATCAACACTTATGAATATGATTGGTCTACTTGACCGGCCAACCCATGGTAGCTATACGCTTGGCAGTAAGTCGGTGGCTAAACTTCGACCAAATCAACGGGCTAAGGTTCGGCGCGATAAAGTTGGCTTTGTGTTTCAGTCGTTTAACCTACTTCCTCGCCTTAATGTCATAGAAAACGTTGCACTTCCCTTGGCGTACAAAGGCATGAGTGTTTCCAAGCGACTCAAGCAGTCTCACGGTATTTTAGATCAGGTTGGATTGGCTGACCGTGAATATTTTATGCCGCGCCAACTAAGTGGAGGTCAACTTCAGCGTGTGTCAATTGCTCGTGCACTGGTCAACAACCCAGACATTATTATTGCCGATGAGCCAACTGGTAACCTGGATAGTGGCTCGAGCCGTTTGGTAATGGAGCTGCTTGGTGATGTGCATAAAAACGGAAACACAATTCTGTTGGTGACGCACAACCCTGAGCTGACACGCTGGGCCAGCCGTGTAGTTTATATGCATGACGGTAGTATTGTGCACGATGAGCGTACACCTATTGGTGAAGTACCAAGGCGGGCTCGCCGAGCCTTGTATCTTTTTCAGCGTAAAACTGAAGAAGACGATCTGGCCGGTGTTTCAGCCCTAATGGATGCTATTCCCCACAAACAGGCCAAAGCCAAAAAACGTGGCAAGGTTGCCGTAAAGCGGCGCAAGAAAGTCAAGCGTACTACCAAGAGGAGCACATCCTGATGTTCGGCCGTAATCTTAAGATGGCTTTGGCGGGCCTACGTACTTCCAAATGGCGAAGTTTGTTGACCATGACCGGCATTATTATTGGTGTTGCTTCGGTGGTTACGATTGTTAGTATTGGCGAAGGCGTCAAAAAACAAGTCGTCGGTCAGGTAAATAAACTTGGTAGCGATCTAATTACGGTTCGTCCAGGCAACTTAGTTACTCGAGATAATAAGGGCAATATCACGCATGTAAACCTATCGGCTGGGCTAAGTTTTGCTTCGAGTAGCCTAACAGAGTCCGATCTGGCTACCATCAAGAAAACCGAAGGGGTAAAAGAAGTTGTTCCGATTAGTATTGCTGGCGAAGGTGCAAAGACTGACGAAACTGAATACAATGATGGTGTTGTCATAGGCACCACTGGTTCGCTTGCGGATGTTATTAAGCAGAAGGTGGCTTTTGGTAGTTTCTTTGAAGAGGCTGATAATGATCGCAATATTGCCATTATTGGACAAGAAGTTGCCGAGAAATTGTTTCACGAGAATGTCCCGATTGGGCTGACCCTAACTATTCGAGGTCAGGATTTTGTAGTCAGAGGTATTTTTGACAAGTTTAGTGGCATGCCACTAAGTTTTGGCCCTGATTTTAATAAGGCCATTTTTATACCTTACAATGTGGCGCGTACCTTGACTGATGGGAATAGCCCTATTACCCATGTGCTGGTGCGAGTTAGTGATCCCGGGCAAGCCGACAGAGTTGTTGCTGCACTAAATAATAATCTGCGAAGCTCACATGGTGGTCAGTCGGACTTTACGGTTTTGCGCCAGGATGAAAACGTGACACTTACCGGCAATGTGTTGAATCTGTTTACGGCGATGATCGGCGGTATCGCGGCTATCTCTCTCCTGGTAGGCGGCATTGGCGTGATGAACATCATGCTGGTTCTCGTTAGTGAACGAACTCGCGAGATTGGAGTACGAAAAGCAGTAGGTGCCACCAACCGCCAGATACTTACTCAATTTTTGACAGAAGCCACGGTGGTAAGCCTATTTGGCGGTATCATTGGTATACTTGTAGCGATACTAGTGAACTATTTGCTGAGGATTTTTACCAATCTCAATCCAGTAGTTTCCTGGCAGGTGGTCGTTATTGCATTTGGGGTGACACTGTTAGTTGGAATTCTGTTTGGCTTTATGCCGGCCCTCCGTGCTGCCCGCAAAGACCCTATTGAAGCCTTGCGTTACGAGTAGCCTAAAATAATGCCCAGATGGCGCCAATGCCGGCAGCCGTCATGAGTAGTACCACAAACCAGCCGACTATTTTGACCCACAGCGGATTTACCCACTCGCCCATCAGTTTTTTCTGAGAACTTAAGATTACGATCAGAACCAAAACTATTGGTGAAACAATCGCGTTGCCAACTGCTGCATAGATAAGCGCTTTTATAGGATCCAGACCTATGAAGTTTATGGCCAGACCAACAATCATAGATATTATAATGACGCCGTAAAAAGCATAAGCTTGCTTAAGCTTGCGATTGAGGCCTTGGCGAGGCAGTCCCCAGCTCTCCGACAGAGCGTACGAACTTGATCCGGCTAGGACAGGAATTGCCAATAATCCGGTGCCGATAATTCCGATTGCAAACAAGAAGTAGGTCGAATTACCTGCAAAGGGTCGAAGTGCTTCAGCAGCTTGAGCCGCGCTGGTTATATGGGTAATGCCATTGGCAAACAATATTGCGCCACTGGCCGCGATAATGAAGAACATCACCAGGTTGGACAAAAACATCCCCGACCAAACATCGATACGCAGGTTGCGAACCTCTTCTTTGGTGGCACCTTGTCGCGATACAACCGATGTTTTGCCTTGTGATATTTGTTCTTCGACTTCTTGCGAGGTTTGCCAAAAAAACAAGTAAGGCGATATGGTGGTACCTAAGATAGCTGCAACCAGCAGCATCTGGTCCTTATTAAAACTAAAACTGGGGATTACAGCATGGTGCATCACGTCACTCCAGTTGAGGTGTGCCAAGATGGCTGAGAATATATAGGCTAGTAACACCATGGCCAACCATTTGAGGTATTTAGCATAACGAGCGTATGGCGTAAAAATCTGTAAACCAAGACTTAAAACACTAAAACCAATGACCAAAACTGCAAAATTCCAAGTCGGGTTGAGCAGTTGCGCACCCTTGGCCATGGCCCCTAGGTCAGCACCGATGTTAAACGTATTGGCTGCAAAGAGGAGCACAGTGCAGACATAGAGTACTTTTCTGGAGAATTTGGTACGAATATTTGATGCTAGGCCCCGGCCGGTAACTAAACCAATTCGGGCACACATCTCTTGGACGATTGCCATGAGTGGAAACGTAAAAGCTGCCATCCATAAGAATTGAAACCCATACTGCGCTCCAGCTTGTGAATAAGTGGCGATGCCTGATGGATCATCATCCGAAGCACCAGTGGTCAAACCTGGTCCGAGCATGTGCCAGTAGTCACCACCTTTTTTAACGGTCTTGACCATCTGTTCGGTCGGCAAAGCACCGACTACCCTTCCAGTGGTCTCAATCGTCTTCTCTAGAACCTGAGCAGGAGCTTCCGCGGATCTTGTAATTATATGTTTGTTTGCCATAGTTTTTGGCTTGCCAAATTAAGCATAACTATATACTGACATGCCAGACTAGGCAAGAATATCCATTGCCAGCGAGCCAAAAAGCACCATAATATGAGCTAATGATAATACTTCTATGCATAACACTCCTGGTGTTGCTGGGGTTTGCTATCGGTGGGCCAATGGGAGCGCCCTGGGTGCCGACTTTCAAACGCGATGTCGAACAAGTTCTAGACGATGCTGGTGT
>CAZVJS010000043.1:3970-6389 GCA_964627365.1 uncultured Candidatus Saccharibacteria bacterium
GCCCGGTTTTTATCGAACGCCAAACGAAGTCTTACGCTTCGACAGCTTTCTTTAGGTCGTGTGCAATTGCCAGTTCCATAGGACCGGTTACAAGTGCAAACAAACCCAAGATCCAAACAAATGCTACGCCGCCTGATACTGGCTGGAACAAAATTACAATTCCTGCCACAAGAGCTACGGCTCCAATAATGAAGCTGAGCACACGGTGTGAAGCACTTCGTCCGCTGTCCAAAAAGGACATAACCATGTCAACAACACCACGGGCAATTAATGCAAAGCCAATCAGTAAGATGAACGTTGCAAAGGTAACTTGTGGGTGACGTAGCAAATAAATACCTACGCCAAGTTCAAAGAAGCCAAGAATGATTTCTATGAACCAATATCCACCACCACCAATGTCCATGAAACCACGAACCATGGAGAGTATTCCGAAGATTAGTACAAAAGTACTAAACAGGTAAAGCAGTGTTACAAGTGTTAGTCCTGGCCAAAAGACTGCCGCAATACCGAAAATTAATGTTACCACCCCCTGTAAGACCATGGCAGACAAAGCCTCCTTGGTCACAACTGATGTAGCCATAAGTTACACCTCCTTAAATGATAGTTCAATCATGAACCCAAATAGCAACTATGTCAAATAGCTTTTGTGAAACAAGCTTTACCGAGATGGTGCGTTACTTAAGTCGGAGGCTAATGCCGTGTGAACTCGTGCGTGATCCACATTTTGTTGCTGACTCTGTCGCGGACAGCGCCGACACCCCAGGTATCGTAGCGAATGGGGTTGCCATATTGGTCTAATGCTGCACTCAGCATGTTGTCTCGGTGCGGCTTGCTGGCGGCAAATGCATTGTAAAGTCGCAAGGAACAGGTTGTATCTGTCTCTGTGGGTGCGCACGGGCCAACCCCAATGTTTTCGCCAACACCTGTCCAGGTGGCACCACACCACTGGTCACGGTAGGGGCCGACGTTAGTGTGGTACAGTGAGTTATGTACATCCAAGTTTCTTGACCAGACTCTGGCCGAAATTGCTTCACAAAATCCATGATTCAGATAGGGAAGACGGAAATATGCTCTGGCAGCTTCCAAATACCTATATTGTACGTCCTCTGCCTCCTTACTATAGCCCCACCATTCTGCGGATGCTTTAGGCATCATTTGGTTTTTGAGGTAGGAAGTTACTTTTTCAAGGTTCGCAGAGTTAGATTTGTTCTTTTCAATCTTTTGACGCTCAGGAACAGTAGCCTGGGCGCGATTGATCTTGGTCGTTGCCTGTTTGCAAACATTTTCGCCGAGAGCTGTGATTTTGTTGACAACTCCGGATTGCGGTTTGTCGGCAGTGGCAATGATGCTCTTTTCTTGTCCATCTTTGTTATAGGTAATAGTCGTGACATTGTCACCGATAATCACTTCTTCACCAGTCAATGCCAAACCATCTGGTTGAGAATCAATGCCAGTGGTTTCAATCTGTTTTTGGAGTGCTTTTAATTGACCAGATGACAAGCTGGTTGTGGTAACAGTGTTTGGATCGGCTGGGTCTCCACAGACTACATCGCCGTTAACATACACCTGAAAACTGAGATCTTGATAATTTCGCTTAGCGCTGTTGCCTGTAGTATCACCCGATGTCTTAGAAACACTAAGCGGGCGTACATATTCTTTGGAAAGTAAAAGCTGACCAGGACTCTCGGCACGACCGTAGTAAATTACTAGTCCACCGACTACCGCAAACAGGGCTAGAAAAACAAACAAGAATTTTGTGTTGAACCGATTGTTACGAAGTTTTGTTTGGCTTACTTTTGCTTTTGAGCGCGAGTTTTTGCTACTCGAAGCCTTGCGCGAGCTACTTTTTTTAGTTGTTGCCATGTTTTTCTTTCTTGTGTTTTAGCTTAGGTACTACTTATGTATAGCTTGATAGTATGATAAACATAACAGATATGCAAGGTGTCATAGATAAAGTTATCCACAACATTTGCCAATAAAAAAGACATCCAACAAGTGAATGTCTTTTTTTAAGGAATTTTTGTTTAGGCTTCGTGGCCCTGCACGATTAGTGCGTGCAAGATGACCAAGTCAATTATCATTGCGATGATTGACCAAACTGGAAATGTGCCCAAGAATGCAATGTTTACGAGGAACGAAAGTCCCACGAATACAATAGCAAAGACACGTGCCCAGTTACTGACACCGTGCAATAGTGACCAGCCTGCAGCTAGCACTAAAACACCGATTGCCAGATGTACCCAGCCCCAGGCTGTTCCGTTGCTGGTAGCGAAAACGAGTCGCTGATCCCCTACGAACAGATATTTTTTGTTTACTAGTTCCGAGATCCCCAGGAAAGCTTGTGAAAGCCCCCGAAGAATCATGATTACGCCAGCAAAATAGACCCACCCTACCATGCTGGTAGCTTTGTCGCCATTAC
>CAZVJS010000044.1:0-6167 GCA_964627365.1 uncultured Candidatus Saccharibacteria bacterium
CCAAAAACCAAAAACAGCACACTATACTGGAAACACAGCCAGCTTTGACTATCCAAGCAACTACAGCAATATCCAGAACAACACACCGCAAGGTTTGGTTGTGGAACAGCTGAGTTTAACTGCCACAGCCGGTGTGCAGCAAACTCGACGAATCGCTATTACTGTGAAGCGACTAGATTCTGGCGTAGTCATGACCGAAGACGCCGCCTACATATTGCGTTTGCAAGACACCAAAAACTACACGCACGAAACTGTGCAAGTTGGTGATAAAGCCGCCGATATGTTCACCAAGTTGGATCATAGTGAGATTACTTACTTTATTCCGGGGTCACGTTACTATGCCACCATATCTGGTACATCGTCCAATGTAGGCAATGGTCTAGCAGACGATTTGAACGGGGTTGTCGGCAGCTTTACCTGGAATCAGTAGCGATTTAGTATACTAGAACTAAGCATGGGGATTTTAAAATCAACATTTATCGCGATGGCTGGACTTACGATGCTATTTGCGGCACAGCCGACCAGTTCTACTTATAAACTGGAATCTTATGGGGTTGGATCGGGTGGGAGCTCTGGCAGTAGCTCGGCAACCTATAAATCTACCACTATTAGTGGAGAGCAGGGTGGAAGTAGCAACAGCACAACTTACAAGGCCGGCACGGGGCTTATTCCAACGCAGCAGGCCAATGTACCATCAGCGCCAACCATTACCAACCCAGCCAGCTATTACAACAAGCTGCACATAGTTATTAATACCGGAAATAACCCCTCAGACGCCACCTTTGCCATTGCCATTAGCACAGACGCCTTTAGTTCAAATGTAAATTATGTTCAGGATGATAATACCGTAGGAGCCACGCTTGGAGCATCGGATTGGCAGACCTACACAGCCTGGGGTAGTGGGAGTGGTTTTGATGTAATTGGTCTACTGCCAAACACTACCTATACAATAAAAGTAAAAGCCGAACATGGAGATTTTACCGAGTCACCATATAGCGCTACCGCCAATGCCAGTACGGTTGGGGCTAGCCTAACCTTTGATATTGATGTGTCGGCGACGGATACCGATACCAGTCCACCGTATGCAGTGAGTTTTAATAACCTAACGGCTAATTCAGTGGTGGATAGCAACCAAAAAATTTGGATTGACCTGGATACCAATGCTCAAAATGGTGGCACAGTGTTTATATCATCTGGACAAGCTGGCCTGAGCAGCTCAGCTGCTACCTATACCATCAACTCAGCCACCGCTAATCTAAGTGCTGTAAACGAAGGTTACGGCGGACAAAATTCTTCAGCTACGCAGTCTTCTGGCGGACCCCTGACAGCTCAGTCACCATACACTGGTGCCTCACAAAATGTTGGTATTTTAGACAGTACGTTGCGCCCGCTCTATACGGCTACAGCGCCGATTACGGCTGGACGGGGTTCTCTGCTTCTAAAGGCCAGGTCAACCACCACTACACCGGCCGCAAGTGATTATGCAGATATCCTCACCCTGATTGCTTCGGCCAGTTTTTAGGGGTTGTGGAAAAGAATAAAAGGGTTTGACATAAGGCAGCCTTAAACGTAAGCTTTACTTAAGAGATTTAATATTTCATGAAAGAAAGAACACAAATTATGCAAACATTGAACCGGCCACTCTATTTAATGGCGGCTTTTTTATTGGTGATAGTGGCAGTCTTCGGCATTTTAGCTTCTCGAGCTCATGCCGCAACATTGACGAATACTTACATTAGACTTGATCGTATGAAGGCGAATCCACAGACAACTTCTTTTCGGCTAGCATTTAGAACTGTTGGTGCTGGTGCCACAACGGTAGCAATTAACTTTAACGGTGCGGACGTTACCACCTGGACAGGTTCTTCGGGTTTAGTTAACGCTACTCAAACGGCGGTTGGTGCTTCGGGTTGTGACACACCTGTTAGTGCTACGGCTTTGCCAGGTACTTTAAGTGCATCTGGCTCAGGCTCCACCATTACAATTACTGGGGTCACCGCTCTTAGTGCAACAACGCAGTACTGTGTTGATTTGACTTCTTCCAGTGCGGTTACAAATGCAACGGCTGGCGAATACCATCCAACTGTAACGGTGGGCAGTGATTCCACAACTGTTGCTGTGCGTACGATCTCAAATGACCAAGTTACCGTTAACGCATCCGTTCCTCCAACCTTTAACTTCGTATTAGATGCAAACACCTCGAACTTTGCAAGTAGCTTGACTACATCTGGTGTTATTAAAACGGCAGACCGTACCGTTACCATAACAACCAATGCCATTAATGGTTGGGTTGCCTGGGCAAAAGACTTGAACACCGGGCTGCTTTCCTCGACAGCTTCGCATACTATTGCATCAACCACTCCCGGTTCAGCCGCAACATTGAGTAATGGTACAGAGGGCTACATTGTTGGCGTTGAGGTTTCGAATGCCGCTGGTGGTGGTACGCCTGCTGTCCCAGCTGCCTACCAGGGAACCGCAGGCAACAATGCAGGTAGTGGGCTTGATACCACGTTTCGCACGATTGCCAGTTCGGCTGGCACAGCTAATGGTGATGTGATTACATTCCGTGGTAAGGCTGCAATCGATGGTAACACTCCGGCTGCAACAGACTACAATGATACTTGGACCGTTATTGGCGCTGGCTCATTCTAAGATCAAACTAAGCTAATTCTAAGAGCCTCGTATGAGGCTCTTTTTATGTCTCAAAGCACCATACAACTGATATACTTGTAGGTAATCAATGGGTATTGTTAGAAAGCTTCAGTTTTGGGGTGCGCTTTGTCTACTAGTTATGGTGGCTTTGCTTCCCACCCTGTCTCACGCCCAATCCGACCCCGGTGCCCTGAACCTGACCACCTCACCACTGCCCATCAGCCTGGTAGCCAAGCCTGGTGAGACTGTTTCCACCGAACTGCGTATCAAGAACAGTGGTACCAAGACAGAGACACTCAAAGTGGGCCTCATGAAGTTCTCTGCCAACAGTGAAGATGGTAAACCCCAACTCAAAGAACGCGAAACCGGTGATGATTACTTTGACTGGGTCAGCTTTTCTCAAAACCAGTTCATAGCTCAACCGAACGAGTGGAAAACCATCACCATGACCATCAAGCTCCCACCCAGTGCTGCCTTTGGCTACTACTATGCTGTGACGTTTTCGAGGGCAGAAACCAATGACACAAGTGATAAACAGGCCAAAATCCATGGCGGAACAGCAATCTTAGTTCTGCTCGAAGCTACTAGCCCTAATGCCAAGCGGCAATTAGAGATAGATAGCTTTACGGCTAGCCGTAAAGTCTACGAATTCTTGCCAGCCACATTTAATATAAAGGTAAAGAACACCGGCAACATTCACCTTGCACCAAGCGGCACCATTTTTATCAGTAAAGGCAAACAAACTATTGCCACGATTCCAGTTAATGCTACAAAAGGAAATATTCTCCCTGATAGTAAACGAGTATTT
The DNA here is from genome assembly GCA_964627365.1 of uncultured Candidatus Saccharibacteria bacterium. Lineage (GTDB taxonomy): Bacteria > Patescibacteriota > Saccharimonadia > Saccharimonadales > CAZPPF01 > CAZPPF01. Next base: position 3,461 of record CAZVJS010000044.1, read on the forward strand.
ACAGCAACCTGGGACGACGGTTTCCCGGTGTATACCACTCAGGACGTTAATGGTCAGACCGTCCAAAAAGATGGTAAGTCGGTGTATACCCTGCACTGGGACGGCTCTAAATTTACGAAGCTGCGATTTGGCAAATACACAGCCCGGCTTACCCTGGTATATGACAATGGCCAGCGAGATGTGCCACTAGAAGCTATTGTGTCATTTTGGGTTATACCATGGCGGATTATCGCCTTTGCACTACTGCCCATTATCGCCTTTGCCGTTCTGTTATATGCCTACCTGCGTTTGAGCCGTCGCGTAAAGAAACTCCAAAAAGACGAGCCTAAGAGCAAGAAATCATGAAATCATGGCGCGCACCAACTGTAGTCCGATTATTCGGATCTATTGTCGGCCTGCTACTGTTGCTTCCCACCCTGTCTCACGCCCAATCCGACCCCGGTGCCCTGAACCTGACCACCTCACCACTGCCCATCAGCCTGGTAGCCAAGCCTGGTGAGACTGTTTCCACCGAACTGCGTATCAAGAACAGTGGTACCAAGACAGAGACACTCAAAGTGGGCCTCATGAAGTTCTCTGCCAACAGTGAAGATGGTAAACCCCAACTCAAAGAACGCGAAACCGGTGATGATTACTTTGACTGGGTCAGCTTTTCTCAAAACCAGTTCATAGCTCAACCGAACGAGTGGAAAACCATCACCATGACCATCAAGCTCCCACCCAGTGCTGCCTTTGGCTACTACTATGCTGTGACGTTTTCGAGGGCAAATAGTACACCCAGCACTACCCAAAGTCAGTCGCTGGTTGGTGGTACAGCCACATTGGTACTTCTAGAAGCTAAGGTTCCAAATGCCAAGAGGCAAGTGGAGCTGACGAGTTTTACGGCTACCAAAAAAGGCTACGAGTTTTTGCCAGTGACTTTCAATGTGACGCTCAAAAACACTGGTAATATTCATGTTGCACCATCCGGAACAATTTACATTATCAAGGGTAAAACACAGGTGGACACCATTCCAGTTAATGTCACAAAAGGGAACATCTTACCGGATAGCAAACGCACTTTTACGAGTTTATGGACAAAGGGGTTTCCGGTTTATGAACAGAAGGAAGCAAACGGTAGCGTAGTGCAAAAAAATGGTCAGCCAGTTTACAACTTGAGCTGGAAACTCAACGAAGCCAAAAACCTGCGGTTCGGCAAATACACGGCTCATCTCACGGTAGTATATGACGACGGAGTACGTGATGTCCCGCTTGATGCCAGTGTGAGTTTTTGGGTGATTCCATGGCGAATCTTGATAGTTTTTGTGGGTATACCACTGGCTTTGATCGGAGTTATTATTTACTTACTTATCAGCCGTCGCCGTTATAAAAAAAGGGCGCACGGGGTGGTTCGATTTAGAAAATGAGACATGTACCGAAGAGACTAAGCTGGTTCCTCGCGGTTGTAATACTGCTCTGTGGCGTATTCAGTATTCCGGTGCTGGCAGCCACAAACAGCAAAAGTGGACTTACACTTACACCACCGTTCCAAGAGATTAATCTTCTACCTAACCAGGCAGAAGTAAAGGGTAGTTTTTCGATTTCGAATAATAATGCCGAGCCAGTTAGTTTTGATCTTACAACCGTAGACATGGGAACACTTGATGAGACTGGAGGAGTGGTTTTCTCAGGAATCTCTGCCGATTATCAGAAAAAGTATGGCTTAGCCGAGTGGCTGCACTTGCCAAACACGAGCCTAACCATTCAACCAAAATCTTCACAAACCGTAGACTTTACGGTCGTGAACAGTCCAGACATGCAATCTGGTGGACATTATGGAGCAGTGGTAGTTAAGGCCCTCGGACAAGCCGGACAGAACAAAAACCAAGTAAACCTTTCTCCACAAGCGGCCACCCTCATCTTTGCTCGGAAAATTGGCGGTGAAGTATTTGGACTGAGTCTACAAAAGCCGCCGTCTAAGACGTATTACCGTAGCTTGCCATCAGAACTAAATCTATCATTCAAGAACACCGGCAATGTGCATGTGGTGCCGCGTGGGGTTGTGTTAGTCAAAAACCCTAAAGGCCATGTAGTTGCTAAAGGTGTTATTAATTCAGAATCCTCACTCATATTGCCTGAGCGAAATCGCCTCTACAGCGTCAAACTGACCAAACAAAAACAAATTTTGTGGCCAGGAAAATACAAAGTCGAGGTTTCTTATCGGTATGATGGCAAAGATAATTTTGCTACAGAAAGCTACTCGATCTTGCTACTCAATTTGCCCCTGGGCTTGGTAATGTTGTTGATCTTTGGGGTATTGGCTTGGCTTGGTTTTTTGCTGGCAAAGCGTTTCCACAGGTGGTTTAGACGCAAAAGGCCTAAACCCGAAAAAGCACCAAAACCTGCGCCCCAAAAAACCTTTATGTCTGTTAGAAGAATTGATGATGTTGTAAAAAGGCAAAAAAGCTCAAAAAAGTAACAATATTGCGGGCTGACCCCTGTATTGTTGTTTTCAAAAACTGTGGATAATCACTAGCTAACATTGAACAGGGGTAGCTAAACTGTTAAGCTTAGAGCGTACATTAAGCTTTTTGCGGGGTAACAACATAAAGAGGCGTTTTCTAAACTACTCCCAAGCCATGCTTAAGCTAGTGCTTATTTTGGTGCTGGCCTCTTTTGCTGTACTTGCATTACAAAAACCTGCCAAGACTGACGCTACCATAAATCG
>CAZVJS010000045.1:0-6052 GCA_964627365.1 uncultured Candidatus Saccharibacteria bacterium
GTGCTTTCTGGGCTATGAATTACTGTTTCCAGCACAATCTCAGAAATCAGTCCCAAGGTTCCTTGTGAACCAACAAACAGTGGCGTCAGATCAAACGAACCGTCTTTGCGTTTGACCGAGAACAGATCATACCCTGCCGAGTTCTTCGTAACATTTGTCTGGTAATCCTTTATCATCTGCTGGTTTTCTTCAATCAACGTATCGAGTGTCCGGTATATTTCGCCTTCAAAGGTGGACAGTCCAAGTTTTTTGTTGAGTTCGCGTTTGCTAATGCGCCGGGTTTCGATAACTTCCCCGTTGGCTAGTATTACCCTGAGGCCTTTGACAAAGTTGCTGATAGATCCGTACTTGAGACTACGTGGTCCGCCGGTGTTGTTGGCCACTGCTCCTCCAACGGTCGTGTATTCCTGCGACATCGGCGCCGGTGGCAAGAAACGACCATGCGTCTGCAATGTCTGTTGAAGCTTGCCATAGTTAATGCCGGGTTCAACTGTAATTACGCCTGTTTTGCCGTCAAGTTCCAAAATGCGGTTCAAGTGAGCGGGATAGACTACCATGATGCCACTACCTATGGCTGCTCCGCCTTGGTCAGTGCCTGCACCACGGGCGGTGAGTGGAATTACCCGGCCACGTTCGGCCAACTGCCAGCTAAAACGAGCGGTTTTGCGAATATCGTTTTCGTTTCTGGGGTAGACAACTACTGCTGGAGTTAGCGAAAAAATACTCCCGTCGGTCGAGAAGTATCGCCGTACGTCTGTTGACGTTTGGACTTCACCACTTAAGTGTTGCTGGAGATAATGCGCCACTTTGCTCATAAATAGACTGTCGGTACCCTCTCTGTAATATCTTCTATAAATAATAGCACAAGCTTGGTGCGCGAGAGAGGACTTGAACCTCCACGAGCTTGCGCTCACTAGCTCCTGAAGCTAGCGCGTCTACCAATTTCGCCACTCGCGCCTGGGATGTAACCCTGTTATCTTACGCAGTTTAGAGTCAAAACTCAAGATTACTCGGCTGCTCGTTCTTCGTGGATCATCCAGTTTTCAACATTGGCGTATCTATCTGGCCCACCCACCATGCTGACTGGCTTGAAGTTAAAGACTTGTCCCCTGGTAATGTACAGGAAGCGTGGCTGGTACAGAGCAATGGCCGGAGCATCGTCGTGCCAGGCCTGCAAAAACGGATGGTATTTGACTGCCCGAATGGCTGGATCAGTTCTGGTACGTCCAGCTTCCAGAGCTTTATCGGCCGCTTGCGACTTATACTCTGACAAGTTCAAGTGTGCCGAGTTAATATCAGCCTGCGAGCTGTGCCAATAGGCCAAAACATCTGGATCAACCCCTATGCCTATTCCATACACCAGTGCATCGTAATTATGGAAGCCAACGGTACTCTGCAGATCCGTGTCTGGTTGCAAGAATACCTGAGCATCAACCCCAACAGCTTGCCATTGTTGCTGCAAGTTATTTGTAACCTTGGTGTATTCACTGTTGTTTTGAGCATAGAGCTTAATGGTTAGCTTCTTGCCATCTTTGTAGCGCACACCACCAGCACCCACTTTCCAACCAGCTGCATCAAGCAGGACCTTAGCTTGCGCCGGATCATAGTTCAACTCCTGAAGGGTTTTGTCATAGCCAACTTGCGATTGAAGCAACGGTTCTTTGGCTGGAATCACTGGGTGCCCCAGAGCGGTAATAACCTGTGCAGTGTTGGTGGCCCTGGTTAATGCTTGCCTGACCTTCACGTCTTGTAATATTTCATTAGAGTTCTTGAGAAACACCAAGACCTCACTAAGCAGTGGGATGTTATGCTCGTAGATATTAATATCGTCCTTGAGCCCCTCGGGTGTATCGTTCAGGCCAGCCATACCGTTGAGTTCATTATTTTTAAAGCTTTGTGTCATATTAGCTTCGTTGTGGAAGGAACGAATGATAAATTTGCCGAGTTTGGGTTTGCCTGCGTGATAATCCTCGAAGGGTAGCAATGCTATCTGTTGTTCCCGAGTTTCAGGAGTCTGACCTTTGACCTCTATGGCCTCCCATTTGAATGGACCACTGCCAATTGGCTTGGTCACATTAAAGCTGACTGAGCGCAGTTGTGTGATGGGAATCCCCGCCAGTAAGTGCTTTGGTACTATTCCCGTAGTCAGTGAATATGGAAAAGCACTCAGTGCGTTTGGCAGAACAAACACCACGGTTTGAGGATCTTTGGCGGTTACGTTAATACCTCGCCAACTGCTAGCAAAGGGCGACTGCGCATCTGGGTTTTGGATACTCTGATAGGTAAAGACTACGTCGTCAGCTGTGAGTGGTTGTCCATCGTGCCATTTAAGGTTGGGCCTAAGGTGCACCGTATAGGTTGAGCCTCGATCGTCCGAGCTATAGCTGTCGGCTAAATCTCCCACCAACTGATGGTTTTGGTCGTATTTCAATAAACTGGCAAATACCAAGCGCGACACACTACTATCCACACTGTTGTTGGCATACAGTGGATTGGCGTTGGTAAAACTTCCCAGGACTCCTTCGACATAAATACCGCCAGGTGCTGGCTGGGCCGATAAATAATGTTCACCCAGACCTCGAATTTGCATAAAGACACCGGCAATCAGTAGCAACACAAACAAAATCCAGGCAGCAATAAATCGTCGAACGTTTAGAAACTTATTAAGGCGCTTAAATAAATGCCTATCAAGCTGTTCCTCGGCTTGAGTACCAATGTCTTCCACCTGCCGGCGGCTACGTCGGACACGACGCCGCCAACGCAGTCGAGTAGTGCGATCTATCATATGACTTAGTTAATAATGCCGAGGACTATGGACACACCAAATACAATTGCTAGCACAATCGTGATTTGATGAAGTGTCTTGTCGGAACCTCGACGTACCGTGTTAACTTCCCCGCCCCCGCCTAAACCGGCACCCAAAGAGGCGCCCCGAGTCTGAATCAAAATCAGAATACTGAGTAGGATCATCGAAATAATAGTGATGTAGTTGAATATGCTCATATGTCCTCCAAAATGGTGGTCACTAGATAGTTTACCAAGCCAATGATCATACCGGCAAGCATTGCGGCTCCAAAATTGGTTACGTGAAGCGGGCTATAGAGCTTGCTAACCAAGAAAACCATCAACCCGTTGATAACAATCATGAACAACCCCAAGCTAAATAAGATGGCTGGCAAGGACAATATGACCACAACTGGCTTGATGATAGCATTAACCACCGCCAGGATAAGTCCAGCGATAATGATGACAATATAACGGCCGTCATATGTTACCCGCTGACCCAGTAGGCCAGAGGCCACCAACAGGCCAAGGCTACACACTAGCCAACGTATTAAAAACCGGCTAAACGGTCGTTTCATCTTATGTTTATTCTACCATAGCTCTCGGGGTAGCTTACTGCTGAGGACCTTGATACCCTTCAGTGTTACCAGCACATCATCTTCGATACGTACGCCAATACCTTCTTCTGGGATGTAGATACCTGGCTCAACGGTCAGCACCATACCCGGTTCCAGCGGACGATCGTAATCTCCAATATCGTGCAGATCAAGCCCCAAGAAATGCGATAAACCATGGGGATAATATTTGCGAACCGTTTCTCTTTCTATGGATTTTATAAGTCCTAGTGCTCGTAGTTTCTCGCCAATGAACTGTTCCATTAGTTGTTCGTTTTCCTTGATGGATTTATGTTGCCTCACAAGATCAAGTCCATATAAGTGAGCCTCGTGAACTGCATCAAAAACCGCAACCTGACGTTTGGTAGGTGTTTTCAAAGAATATGTTCGAGTAATATCTGCCGAGTAGTATTCAAATTCTGCACCAGTGTCTATTAGTAGTAGCCCATTTTGGTCCAAAGCACTGTTGTTGCTTTCGTAGTGAATAGTGTGAGCGTTACTACCACTGGCAACAATCGGTCCATAACCATTCATTGCTCCGTTTCTTCTGTATTCATGCGTAATAAAGGCATCCAATTCATATTCATGAGACATTTTGGACAGTCTTTTCTTTAAACTCTTGAATGTTTTTACCGTCAAATCAATGCTCTGCTGAATCGACTCCAGTTCCACGGACTGTTTAAACATCCTCATGGTTGTTAGTTGTTGCCGAAGTTCAAGAAACTCGATGTTTGGATTTACTTCTTTTATCCTCGTAAACAGCGCTGAACGAGATGGGTTGGTATAGAAGTAAAAGCGCTCCGCAAATGCTGGTGGCGGAGCAAGTGTCGCAATGTGTTTAACCTTCTTGATTCGGTTATCTAACTTTTTCCAGCCGGCCGTGCCGTCAAACACATCTGTTATACCAGAACGCGCCTTAATTTTTTCTTGTTGGGGCGAACCGTTAAAAAATTCGTGGATATCGTCAGTATCAGAAAGTATTAGGTACTCTTTGTCTTTATCCATCACCAGTACTGCATTAGGAAGCTCTAGTCCCGTCAAATACCAAAAACTACTATCCTGACGAAATGGGAAGGCCATATCCGAATTCCTTTGCATAAGGCCATTCGCTGACACCACAATTGGCGCAGTACCAGTAAATAATTCTCTCAAGCGTAGACGGTTGTTTGTAAAAAACTCCGCCGTAAATTTCGACTCCATAGCAAGCAACTAGTATACCAGGAAGGTTAAATTTCTGCTCTGCTCGAGCGCTTCTCGGCACCGATGTATTGTCTTAGAATTGTGGCCTTTTTGACTCCCAGTAGTTTTTCTAAATCTTGTTGACGGGCTTGGGTTACGCCACGCATCGAGCCAAAAGTTTTGATTAGTTTTTTACGAGTGGCTGGACCAATAGTTGGTACATCGTCTAGCAAACTTGCGGTCTGGCGATTACGTTTGAGCGTACTATGGTAACTCACCGCAAAGCGATGTGATTCATCACGAATGCGCTGCAAAAGTTTTACCAGATTTGAGCTATGTGGCACGTTGACCAGAATAAAGTCGTCACTCTCCGAGGCAAACCCGCCCATTTTATGAAGCACCGCGAGGTCCAGCTGCACATTTGATTTGGTTTTATGAATAACAACTTGTTCCTCACGCTTGGCTAGGCCAATAAAGGGCATTGTTTGACTAGCTTCGTCACGTGCTTGGAGTGCCGCATCAAGCTGCCCTTTGCCACCATCAATCAAAACAAGGCTTGGGAGACCCCATTTTTTACGATTATTTTCGCGTAAGCGGCGGCTGAGCGTTTCGTGCATATTATAGAAGTCATTATTGTGGTTGATCTTAGTTTTGAATTTACGGTATTCACTCTTGTTGCTGACGCCATTGGTAAACACCACCATACTAGCCACCACGTCAGTGCCACTCATATGGCTAATGTCATAACCCTCAATGCGCTGGGGGTAGCCTTTTAATCCGAGTAGTTCCACAAGCTCTGAAAGGGCGTGGTCTTTGCTAATGTCCAGAAACTCTTTGTCACTAAAGATAACCTGGTGCTCAAGCCTTCGAAGGGCCATCAGCTGGTTGCGAGCTCGAGCTGCCGCCTCAAAATTTTGAGCCTTGGCCAGACGTTTCATGTCTTTTTCTAGCTCGCGTTCGATGTTTTTGCGTTTGCCCTCAATAACTGCAATCAACTTCCTAAGGTTAGATCGATATTCTTCCAAACTGGTTTTGCCATCTTCCAGACCAGGATCCAGCCCCAAATGATAATGCAAACTGGCCCGTTTTTGGCCGGGCGTTTGCTTAGTTGCAAATGGAAAAACTCGTCTCAGTAATTTTAAAGCTTGGCGAATACTCAACGCGCTGAGATACGGCCCATAATATCGTGCCTTGTCATCGAGTGGCCTACGGGTAGTAGTGACCGTGGGATAGTCGCTATCATAATCTATCCGAATGTAGACCATAGACTTATCATCGCGTAGCAAAATGTTGTAGCGCGGCATGTAACGCCGCACCATTTCGGCTTCTAGAAACAGGGCTTCTAGTTCACTGTCGACCACCATCCAGTCAACGTCTTTAATTTCTGCTACCAGCGCTTCGGTTTTTGGGTCTCGGCCACGGCTTTTTTGGAAATATTGCCGCACCCGGTTGCGCAACACAGCTGCTTTGCCCAC
>CAZVJS010000046.1:0-5858 GCA_964627365.1 uncultured Candidatus Saccharibacteria bacterium
GCGCGTAGCCTTGAACCAAAAGAAGGAGTCAAATGGCAGAATACGAAATTGCTGTATTGTACCACCCGGACTTGGAAGTGGATCTGTCCAAAGCCGAAGATCGCGTTACCAAAATCTTCAAAGATAATGGTGGCAAAGTGGTCAATACTGATAATTGGGGCAAGCGTAAGCTAGCTTACCCAATCAAAAAGCAAGAGCATGCCGTATACGTTTTTTATACGGTGGAGTGCGAGGGTGAGGCAGTTGCCAAGATGGAAGCAACGCTCAATATCACCGACGAGGTAATCCGTTTCTTGATTACCAAGCCAGACCTCAAAGCCATCGCCAAAGCCGAAGCTGCCAAGAAAGAAAAAGCAGCCAAGGCCGCAGAGCGTGGTGAGTCTGGTGAAAGCGAAGACACTGAGTCCGAAACAGATGAGTCGGACGAGTAGTACATTAAATTTAGATTAATTTTTGGAATTTTGCTTGACGAGTTGGTGGACCCGGTAGTAGGGTGAGATTACCAACATAAATCCAAGACATAGTTCTTGTAAAGGAGGATTAGAATGGCACGATCATTCAACCAAGTAATATTAATGGGTAACCTTACCCGTGACCCGGAATTGCGACAAATTCCAAGTGGCCAAAGCGTTTGTAGCTTTAGCCTGGCGCTAAACCGCAGCTACAAAGCTCAAGACGGCGAGTGGCAGGAAGCCACCGACTACATTGATGTAGTAGCGTGGGGACCATTAGGCGAACGTGTAGCGCAATACGTTACTAAAGGACGTCCTGTACTAGTTAATGGCCGCTTACAGAGCCGTAGCTGGGAACAAGATGGCCAAAAGCGTAGCAAAGTAGAGGTCAACGCTCAGGATGTCACATTCCTCGGTGGCCGCAACGAAGGTGGCGCAGGTAGCACGAGTGGTAACGAGTTTGACCAAACCGTGGCTCCAGCTGCAGCCAGCAAGCCAAAGCCTAGCAAAAAGACCAAAGCCAAAGATGTTGAGATTGAGGATATTGGTGACGAGCCAATCAACCTCGACGACATACCGTTCTAGCATAAATATCTAGACGTTAAGATATTACGCATTCCTTCTCGGCACTGTCCTAGCTTTGGATGTGATTAACATATATAACATCCGGACTGCGGAGGTGCCTCCAAGGAAATGCGTAAATCTGTATATTAACTACATAAGGAGAACAATAGATGGCGAAGATTTTTAAACACCGAACAGACGTTCCATATTTTGACTACAAGGACTTTAAGACCTTGCAGCGTTACGTGAATGTTTACGGACAAATTGAAACCCGCAAAAAGACCGGTCTGACCGAGAGTCAGCAGCGTCGCTTGAGCAAAGCTATCAAGCGCGCCCGACATATTGCATTGCTACCATTTGTAGCCAATAATTAGAGATATGGACGCAGATTACCAACCGTTTCTCAAGCAGGCAGTCGATTTGGAGCGCAAATTTCACGATGTGCTAGATCAACCAAATGACCCAATGGCAGTCCGCCTACGCAACGAGGCCCAGGGTCTTGTGAACGATGCCAAGACCAAGCGTAACCCGCGTGATCTTGAGAATCGAATCAGAACCATTCAGCAAGAGCTCAAAGAAGTGCGTGCCCAAGGTGGGCAAGCCATGGACACCCCCAACTGTGATATGTTTTATCAAATGTATGAACATATGCGCGTAAATCTGCATAATTTCCAAAATTACTAACCAAAGTAGGAACTGTATATGGATGATAGGAAACAAGTTGCAACCGCAAGATTCCGTCTTCACAGTGGAGAGATGGTTTTTCAGCGCCGGAGAGAAGATGCCCGTAATCCAAACATGTTAGGTTTATTTGGCGGTCACTTTGAGCCGTGTGATAGGGACGATCCTCTACGCGCCCTTCGGCGGGAGCTGAAAGAGGAAACAGGGCTGGATGTAGGTAAGCTTGCTGTTAAAAAGCACAACTCTATTTTTATACCCGAAAGATTTGTCGGAGACGATTTGTTGTATCACATACACGAGATAGATATTACACACGCAGATTTTGAGGTGAGTGACGGTCCAGGAGCAGAAGTGCTGGGCGAGGAAGAAGCTTTGGCATCTGGAGAATTAGAACCTGCAATACTATATGTGCTCAGGAAAGAGAGAGGAATGCAATAAATGGCGCTTGGAGTTACAGATTTAAAAAAAGGCACGATATTTCAGCTGGATGGTACGCCGTACCGTGTAGTTGAGTATGCTCAAAAAGTTATGGGCCGCGGTGGATCAATTGTAAATGTCAAAATCAGGAGCCTAACAGATGGCAAAGTTCTAGATAAAACCTTTAAAGGCAACGAATCCATTGAACCCGCTGATGTAACCAACCAAACCGTCCAGTACCTTTATAACGACAGTTCTAACTTCTTTTTTATGGATGGCGTAACCTATGAGCAGTTTGAAGTTCCGGCCGACCTTATTGGTGGTCAATCCAGCTTCATGAAAGAAGGTGATAACGTTGTGGCCCAACTCTTCGACGGCCGTGTGATTAACATTGAGCTACCCAAAAATATACCACTCAAAGTTACCTATGCCGAAGATGCAGTCAAAGGTGATACCAGCAGTGCCATTACCAAAGATGCCACGGTAGAGACTGGTATAACTGTGAAGGTACCAGCTTTTGTTAAAACAGGCGATGTTATTAGCGTAGATACCACCACCGGCGCCTACCGCGAACGTGTTAAGGGATAGACATGAAAATCAGACTAGATAGAGCACTAGTTGAGCGAGGGCTCGTTCCTACGCGCAGTCAGGCCGAGAGTTATATAAAGCTTAGTGATGTGAGGGTTAATAATACAGTGATTACCAAGCCTGGTTTTTTGGTTTCTTCTGAGGATGACCTAAAGCTAGATGTCAAAGAACAATATGTCAGCCGAGCAGGGCTCAAACTGGCATCGGTGGCTGAAAAATTAGGTCTCAGCTTCAAAGATAAAGTTGTGTTGGATGTCGGATCGAGTACGGGCGGGTTTACCGACTTTGCTTTACGGCATGGTGCGACCAAGGTCGTGGCAGTTGATGTGGGCAGCAACCAGCTGCACCCGTCACTACGAGCAAACGAAAGAGTGGAACTTTATGAACAAACCGATATCCGAGATTTTGCCAAGCAAAAACAGAATACTTTTGACCTGGTTCTTATAGATCTTTCATTCGTTTCTCTACGTGATATCCTTCCAAATCTGGTCCCAGTCATCGGCGAACAAACCAAAGTAGTAGCCATGGTTAAACCGCAGTTTGAGGCTGGAAAAACAGAGGTCAACAAGGGCGTAATAAAGAATGATAAAATTCGTCGAAACATCTTGAAAGACTTTGAAAACTGGATACAAAATTTATACGTTATCCTTGATAAAGCCGATTCTGAAGTTGCTGGTGCCAAGGGTAATCGCGAGCGGTTTTATCTTTTACGAAAAGCATAAGTATCGCTATACTTAAGGCTTAATGTATTTCAAGAGTCGAGTTGAAGCTGGTCAGAAATTGGCGTCTGAGCTAAAAAAATACCAAACCGAAAAGACGGCCATTGTGGCCCTTTCGGATGGAGGTGTGGTAGTCGGGGCGCAGATTGCTGCTCAGCTTCACTGCGTTATTACCATGCTTCTCATCGAACCAATTCGGTTGCCAGGTGAACCTGAACCAGTGGCGGTTATCAATCAAGACGGTGGTTTTACGTATAACCATATGTATTCCACCGGTCAGCTGGAGGAGTTTCAGGCCGAGTATTATCACTTTATTGAACAGGCCAAACTGGATAAACTCGATGAAATCCATCGTTTGCTAGGCAGGGGTGGCTTGATGAGAAAAGAGTTATTACAGGATCATAACATTATTCTTGTTTCAGACGGTTTGAACAGTGGTTTTTCGCTTGAGGCGGCCGTTGACTTTCTTAAGCCCCTACGAATAAAAAGACTGATCATGGTGGCACCACTGGCCAGTGTGCCTGCAGTTGATCGAATGCACCTTTTGGCTGATGAGATTCATTGTTTGAGTGTTGTCGAGAACTATATGGAAACGAACCACTACTACGAAGACAATGCCATGCCTAGCCACGAGGCAATTATTGGCACCATCGAGAACATCGTAGAAAATTGGCACGAGACCTCAGGCTCCAAGACGGTTGCTTCTAAACCAAGAGCCTAGAGATAACCCTCAAGCGTTTTCTTGTCCTTAAGGGTAATATACGAAGTAGAGTTGCTTACCAGGTCTTTACGTTCAAGATAGGAAAGTTCGCGACTGGCAGTTTCGCGACTAGCATTGATAGAACTAGCTATATCTTGATGTCGTAGTGGAATGGCAATCCGTACGCCATCTTTGGAATTCTCTCCAAAGCGCTTAGCCATCAGGAGCAAAAACGATATTAATCGCTCCCTGACAGAACGATATTCCAGGTTCAAGATTCTCTCTGAGTGGCGACGGTACATCTCGGTAACCATATCGAGTAAGGGGGGCAAGGCATCGGGGTGAGAGGTCATAAAATCCGAAAATTGATTTGAGCTAACCCGCCATACAACCGTTGGTGCCAAAGCTTGATAAACAATGTCGCGCTCTTCGCCCGTAATAGCCCAAATCAGCGGAAACACCTCATGTTCTTTACGGATGATGAGCAGGTTTTCTTCGCCGTATTTACTAATGTTAAAGGCTTTAACATAGCCACTCTCTATATAAAAAATTCCGCTCGGTGATTCACCGGGGCGGATGATGTATTCATTCTTGGAATACGATAATTTGGTGCCGTCACGAAACAGCTCAACAAAAGTTTTTAACTGTTTTTCATTAGCAAACATACTTTATTGTGACATAAATTACACCCGGGCGCTAGTTTTGTGATAAAAGTCTTGTTGAACTGGTGACCAAAATTACTGCCAAACGCTTAAAAACGCGCGATGATATAAGTACCAAGAGAGGAGATCCAAGCCATGAAAGCACTCAAAGAGGTGGAACAGCGACTAATTGGATTGGGCCACCACAATCGTTACTGGGGGCGAGCCGAAGTCAACGAGCTGCCTCATATTTTGACCGACCACGAAGAGATTTTGGCGGTTGTAACCGGCTATTATCAAAACGGTTATGCTCTTCTAGTAGCCACTGACTACCGACTACTACTGATAGACAAAAAACCTCTTTTTCTGAATATTGAAGACACGCGTTACGAGATGATTTCGGAAGTAGACTTTAGCAACCATTTACTCAACGCGGCCGTGTCGATTCGAACCATCAACAAAACCATGGTTTTCAAAAGCATTCGACAGCGTAAACTGCGTAATGCTACCACCTTGATTCAAACGAAAGTTATGGAGCTACGCCAGGGCCAGCAGCAGCCTATGGAGAGTGCGGTTATGCAATATGAACCACTACCTGTGCAACCAGCTATGATGAGTACCCCGATGCCTACAGTGCAACTGGGTACACAGCAGCAACCAGATCCAGCCAACTATACTCAGCCGGTGCAAGTTCAACAGGTTTCTAACACACAGCCAGTTGCAGATCTTGGTGCTACAGCGCTGATTCAACTTGACCAACAACCAACAACTGGCTTCAGACGTTTTAGTCCTCCAATTTCACCGTTGGCCTCGCCGCTGACTATTCGTCGCCGCGTTTCGCGCTTCTATCCCAACACGTATCCCAGATACTAGACGTTAAATCGAAACTCTACGACATCATCAGGTTGCATGACATAGGTTTTGCCCTCGGTGCGGACATGGCCGGCCGCCCGAGCGGCCGGCAGGCTGCCGGCGTTCACAAGGTCTTGGTAGGTGACTACCTCGGCGGCAATAAAACCACGTTCAAAGTCTCCATGAATCACGCCGGCAGCCTGGGGCGCGGTCGCCCCCTTCGGGATCGTCCACGCCCGAACTT
>CAZVJS010000047.1:0-1840 GCA_964627365.1 uncultured Candidatus Saccharibacteria bacterium
GTTCACCCCTGGGAAACTGGCCTCGATAATACTCCTCCCTGGATGAGCGAACTCGAGCAACACCAGTTGCCGTTCTGGATCAGACTAGCCACCAAAAAACCTTTTGTTTATCTCATAACTTACTTGCGGCGTGACACTCGCTATGTTCCTGCCGAACAACGTTTGTCGACATTTGAAGCTCTGGCGCTATATAGCGTGCAGCACCGCCTGAGGCGCAAAGCCTACGATATAGACAAAATCCTCAGCCACTCTTTGTTTGCCATTGAAGACCTGGGCTTTAATTCTATATTGGTACGAGCTAATCATTGTGTTCGCCACATTGCTAAAGCTATTCATCACGAGCTTCCCGAGGAACTACTAAAAGACATGAACAAGACAGATGACGCTTTGGAACTCCTCTGGGATGGGTACACCGGTCAATACTACTCTCGAAATTTTATTACTCATAAATTGATTAAAGAGCCGAGCATTGCCACCCTTTTGCCCCTGTATAGCGGCAGCGTGTCAAAAGAACGCGCCAAACAACTAGTTGATCTGCTTGAAGACAAAAAAACCTTTGGCGCCCCTTATCCCGTGCCAAGCGTGCCGCTCAATTCGGACTGGTTTAAATCGCATAGTTATTGGCAGGGCCCAACTTGGGTAAACACAAACTGGCTTATTGTGGAGGGGCTAAAACGCTACGGCTTTGATGAACAAGCTGCCCAGTTGGCCAAAATTACCATTGACGTGGTAGAAAAGAACGGACTGTATGAGTACTTCTCTCCAATAGATGGCACGCCCGCTGGTGTACACAATTTTTCGTGGACAGCTGCGCTTATTATTGATCTGTTAGAAGCCTACCGCTAAGCCGCGGGAGGTGGAGTGGTAGTACTTGGAATATCGTTACGGGTATAGCCGGCTACGATTTCTTTGACCATATCAGCAATTTGTTTGGGATCGTACTCACTTTTGATGATGTACTTCACTGCGCCTTTAGAAAGAGCTGTTTCAATATCATTTTCACCAGCCAGATTGGATAGCATGACCACGGGAATGCTCTTGAGTGCTGGGTCGAGTTTAAGTGCCTCAAGCACTTGCATGCCATTCATTTTGGGCATCATCACGTCAAGCAGAATAATAGTTGGCTTGGGTTGTGCGGCTCGGACCTTTTGAAGACCCTCTTCACCATCACTGGCAATCTCCACCTCGAATTTTTCGAACGTAAAGATCTTTTCATACATCCGTTGGATGAGTTGGTCATCTTCGATAAGTAAGACTTTTACTGCCATACTTGCCTTTCTTTTAATGCATTTTCTTATTCTAGATTAACACAATTTCGGTCTTCGGGTTGCAAAGTTTAATCTAATATTCAGGTTCTTCTATTGATCTAATCCAGCTGTTTAACCAGACTACGGGTAATAAAGTAAATCGGAATAAGGCTCAAGATGAGCAATGCGGCTGTTAGCAAAAACGTCAGCTCAACCGAATGTCCTGCCACCAGCAAAATTGCACTTTCAGGCTCGGAGATCAAGATCATCCCAACCGGGGTATTGTCTACATCCTTAACGGGCAAAAATGCTCCAAGTGTGCGCTTGTGCTGCAATGTAAGTTCACTACTATAAGCATGGCCATTTTCGAGCACAGCTTTCTTAACCTGAGCGTTAGTCAGTTTAGTGCCTACCGGGCGGGTTTTTCCATCTGCAGCCACTTCTGTGGTAGCTGACAACACATTACCAGCATAAACAGAACTCTGTAAGCCAGTAGCTTGTTTAATGCCATCAACAAAGGCCGAATCCAGATCCAACGTGCTAATAATACTGCCAGCAACATTACCACTGGCATCTTTGGCTGCAACTGCGCT
>CAZVJS010000047.1:1940-5521 GCA_964627365.1 uncultured Candidatus Saccharibacteria bacterium
GTTAAGTTGGCGACTTCGGTGCTACGTACATTTCTTAGAAGCAGTCCCGTAAAGCCAACGCTTACAAACAGGAAGATGGCCACTACCATTCCTTCAAAAATCATAAATAACTGGCTAAAGAAACGCTTGGTCAGATAGCCCCAGGTCCATAGGCCCAAAATGATCACACCAGCGAGGAGTGTGAGCTGCTGGAGCCACCAAACCCAGCCAAAGGCAGCCACCCAGCCATAAATGGTTGGGTTAGAAGTATCTCTGGCCAAACTAGCCAACGCAATAAAATTGGACAAAGCAATGAGTACAAAGGCCTGGGCAACGGGCTTAAGATGACGTTCCAGACCTGTGGTAGCTCTGCGCCAATACAAAAGTGCAACCGTTAAACTGCCGATCGGCAAGAGCCAGCGAGCCACTAGGCTAGTGGTCGCTCCTAGTGCCATCTGAGCTTTGGGTGGTTCCGGCTCATCGGATTGTAGTTTGAGTCCTTCATTCTTGGGAACTGCTTGCAACGGGTCAATAATAAGTCCGGCTATGAGTAATCCGTAGCCAAGCAGTCCTGTAGCCACTGCAACTCCAACACTTAGGTGACCGAGCGTGGATTGTCCGAGTATTGTTTGTTCAACTACCGTAGATTGGGCCAGGAACGACAAGCTTAAAAGGCCAAAACCGAGCCACTTGAGAAGTTCTTTGAGTGAGTGCTTATTTGACCAGGCGTCCAAATACAACCAGCAGACACCCATAAAGACGAGTGCCGCAAATAAATTAATAGCAAAATGGGCGTTTTGTGCAAAGAATTGCAGCCACATTACCCGTTGCCCCCCTTATAGCTCCACATTTTTTAGTAATTCCTCTTTAGATAATACGCCAACCTTAACCTTTTTGACTACCCCGTGGCGGTCAATAAAGTAGTGTACTGGTAAGCTACTAAGTTTTAGGCTGTCTGCCAGCTGATTATCGCTGTCAGCAAGGATTGGAATTGGGTAACCCGCAATGTCGGCATAGGCAGTAAGTTTGGCTAGACTTTCGCCAGAGCTTACAGGAACAATATTCAGTGCCGGGATGGCAGTATCTGCTAATATCGCCAACTGATCTCTGGCTGGGAGGGCCCATGTGGAAACGAAAGTAAGTATTGTTGGCTTGCCGTACAGACTTGAGGTCTTCAAGGTTGTGCCGTTGGTTTCGCGCAGAGAAAATTGCGGCAGAGGTTGGGATTTAGATGTGTTGCCACTGGCGGTTTTATTGCTCAAGTTTAGTGGTGTTTGGCCCCAGCTTGGCCACGGAAGCCGTACATGCAATGGTCCAAGGTCAAGCCCAGGCTTATGAGAAAGCCTAAATGTACTACTGAGGCCTGTTAGCCTATCGAGCGTAAAGCTGTTGGTAATTACCGTCTTGTAACCTGGGGCACTCACCCTTACATAGTAAGTACCAGCTGGCAAATAGTAGCCGTAATTGTGTTGTTTATTGTTTGTTGCAACCGGATTGTCTTGGCTGTAGGCTTGACCATCCCAAACGGCCCAGTTATTGGTATCTTCTGTGCGGTAGTAAACCGTAATCGTAGCATCGGTGTCTTTGCCGGTTTTAGCATCTACAACCTTTCCTGCTTCTTGTACTTGCACATTATTAAGTGCTCTGTTGGTTGTGTTACCCGCACCATCTACAGCTTTGGCTGTTAGGGCATATGTTCCTTGTTTGTTAAAGCTCATCACGCCCGACCAGAGTCCGGTGTCTTTTGATTGGGTCATGGTAAAGTTTTGGGCGTTCGATGTTTTGTTGCCAGCACCTGCGGCAGTGAGTGTAATGCTTGTGGCACCGCCAACCGCACTCAAGGTGATTTTTTGGTCTACTCCAACCAGTCCAACAACTACACCGTCAGCATTGGGTTCAACAATCTGCGAACCTATATACATTACATTGCCACCTACAATTGGCGGCAAGCGGTCGATAATAAGCGTTTGCGCAGGAGTTGTTGTTTGGTTGCCAGAAGTATCTATGGCACGAGCAACGACTTGGTAGTTGCCATCCTGCAAATTTTGAGGGGTAAAGCTAAACTCGCTCTTTTTGGTACCTAAACCTGGTGCTTTATCTACTGGCAACCAGTTTTTACCACCATCCAGCGAATATTCTATGGCCGCCAGAGCCTCGTTATCGGCTGCCGATCCGCTAATTGTGGGTACGGACTTCTGCGGTTTGGTAAAGTTGGTAGCAATTGTGATGCTCGGCGGGATTTTTTCGGTCGGAACGGCCTTGATAGGGATTTTGGTCGTAATTGGGGTTGGCCCAGAAGAAATACTACCCCGTATAGCAGTCAGAAACGTATTGTCGGCCGCCATAACCGTGTTATTATCACTATCAGTACTGGAAACTTGGTAGTGATAACCCGTGTTTGCCGTTAGATTATTTAAGGTTATGCTGTGGCTTGTAGTGAGTGTGCCGTTGTCTTCTTGACTGCCGTAATTCTCGGAGTCGCCATAATACACGGTGCTTGAAGCAGGCTTATTGGTGTCCCATAAAACTGTGACTGCAGTGTCAGACAAACTTGTCAGGTGTACATTGGTTACCTCGAGCTGAACTGGTTGGATCTCTATACTTACACCAGTATCTCCCCCGCACGTTATCGCATTTGAACCTGATGGATTATCTGAGGCTTGAACCGTCCAACTAAGTGGACTTGTGGTGTTATTTCCGGCAATCACTTCTACAGAAAAATTCAATTGCCCGCCACTGTTTAGACTGCCTTGATCAAAAGTTGCGTCACTGTTTGTTGTATTAGCCTGCCATTGATAGGCAGAAGCAGATGCGACGGTAAAGAACGCTGTGTTTGGGCTTGAAATTTTAAGCCAACTTATAGGATTCGTACTGGTATTATTTATGCCAAATACAAAGGAGTTGTCACTCCCAGGAGTAACTGATTGGGGTGAAACATTTGTAGTACATGACTCTAGATCTGCGCTTACATGCAGCGCAGGAGCAATAGCAATTAAGAGTAAAACCACCGCTATAGCAGCTGTAATTTTTTGGCGCCACACCCTAATATTTTTCATGTTACCTTATTCTTGCTACCTTTAACTCTAGATGAAAAGGATAGCTTATACAATTAGGAATTAATCTAAATTTAATGTTCGTCATTTTATGATATTCATTTGGTTAAAAAAAGCTTGCCACTCTTGGTCGGAAATATCTTTATCAGGATGAGCAAATATAAGCGTTCCATTGGGGTTTACAACTGCAGTTTGACCACCATTTAACTCCTGCGGCCTGGTTAAGGTAACCGTGCCTATAGATGTTGTAAGCTCTTTATATGGGTTGAGTGTATTGAGTAATTTGGAGTAAAAATTGGGCACATCCGTAAAGGCATCAGGCTGTGGTTGGACCGAGAGAGTGATTTTGTTGTCAGTGCTTCGCGCCGTCATAGCAACTTTTCTTTCTGTTTTGTCGTATTCGACTGACCTTTTATCGAGAAGAAACTTATTCGTGCCTTTAGCAGGCGGAATATACAATGTGTAATTTACCTGCTTTGTTATGTCCTTTGAAATCAGTGGCTCGTGGGTGTTTTGGTATATCCAAAAGCCTCCGAAAACGATCAGCAC
>CAZVJS010000048.1:0-5106 GCA_964627365.1 uncultured Candidatus Saccharibacteria bacterium
TATGCAAGTTTTCCAAACTTGAGACGGGGTTTCGACTACCCCATCCCGCACCATTGTAATTTCGTGCGCCCGTAGCTCAGCTGGATAGAGCAGGAGACTTCTAAGCTCAAGGTCGTAGGTTCGAGTCCTACCGGGCGTACCATTTTGCTACGAAAACTTATATTATATTGTCTTTTTGCATCGATTCGCTGCCTTACAGCTCATCAGCACGACTGTTACTTCGTGGTCGATGCGGGAGTGGATATATAGTGAGAAGGTAAATGAAGCGCCGTTAAGCACAACTTTGAGTCTTCCCCACTATATACCACTCCCTAGGAGAGTTAGTCTCCCTACTAGAGCGATGCGACTAGTGTCGCTAAATGCTACTCGCTCGGTAACAACGTGCGTGGGATTAGCCCTTGAAGCACATCGTCCAGCTATTGAACGCGTTGGGTGTCTGTGTGCTGCCGGTCGCGGCGAGCGTCATCGGACCCGTGCCGGTCTGGCCGGGCGCGCTGGCTGAATCGGATGCGTTCTGGACATGGCACTGGCCGTAGTTGAATACGGTCGTCCCGGCTGATGCCGCGCTTGGAATCCCGAGGACCCCGAACCCGACTGAACCGAGAAAGAGCATGGTGACGATGAATCGTCGCATGGTGTCTCCACTCCTGTCCTATACACGTATCAACCCATCTGGTTGATTGTTGTATATTAAAACATGAATTATCTATGCTTGTCAACGTACTATCCCTTAAGATAATTGCAAAAACTCCTCGAGACACGTATAATCACCCCTGTTCTTTCGGTATGGCGGACGTAGCTCAGCAGGTAGAGCGTCGGGTTGTGGTCCCGAATGTCGCGGGTTCGAACCCCGTCGTTCGCCCCAAGATTTAAGCACTTTGCGAAAAGTGCTTTTTTATTCTATTTATGCTTGTCGAAACGACCGCTTACAATTATTATTGACGCATGGCTGAGGTTCTTTCATCTGTGGAGGATATGTTTCAAACACCAGAGTTTAGCTTGCAATTAACTGAGTGGCGGCGAGCCAGGCTACGAGCTGGTGAAGCTGAAGGTAGTTTTGGAGAATATATCGGCAACTGGTTTGGCGAAGGTTCTGGATCTCAAGACATGGGGGAAACAGTAGATTACTACATCGGCATGGGGCAAGATGAGTTTGAAGAACGCGGTGAGATGATGTTTGATGATAAGGCACTTAAATTGAGCAGAGTCAGAACTACATCTAAGGATACTGAGAATAAGGAAAAACAAATATTACTTGAGATTGGTCGAGATCAAGGCGCAAACGAGTTTGCGCTTTATGGATTATGGCTTCACATGCGAAAATCAGAACCGATTTCTATAACGCGCCTAAAAGAAAGCATAAGTTCGGCAGAAGCGGACTTAAGTAAGGTTGATAAACTTGTGCGAAATAATGCTGGCAATGTACTTACAGTATTGCAGCTAGCTACCTTGCAGGCTGGAAGACTTGGCGAGGGTGGGATAAGTATTGAGGATAATCGGCATGTTGTATTGCCGCACGTAGATGGCACACGAACCTTCAGTGCCTCAATTCATAAAGATATGCCAGAAGTATATTTTGGAGATGAGCCAATAATGGTTATGGCCCATCGTATTCATAGTATTCTTGGCAGCGATAAAGTTAGGGTTGCTTCCGGCTGGCCTGAAGTACTCGATATATCAAGGCTCGATACTAATGCTGATACGCTGTTTATCCCGGGGGAAGTTGTCGAAGGCCCGCCAATAATTGAAGCAGGCAAAAATAGAGAATATGACCAAATGGTTTTTGATAAGATTCGAGCTGTAGGAACTGCGGCAACATTGGGCTACTAGTTTGTCATATTTAGACAATATGTTGATGAACTAGTGTTAATAGTTGTTGATAATTGTGAGCTAGAAACCAGATATCAAATATAAGTAACGAGAGAAAAATTGCCTTCTCCGCTTTTTTACCAGTGGTAATCCGGGCAGTTCGCAACGGTGGTAGGCCAAACTTAATCGGGATTGGTAAAAGCCATGGCACACCTTCTTTGGTAAACGTATCCATAATAAGGTGGCTGAGCATACCAATAATAAATGCCCACCAAACTAAACCAATATTCACATGAGGCATGATGGGGTGAATAAAAACAAGCAATAGTTTAGCGAGAAAACCAAAGAGTGCAACTCCAAGCAACGAGTGGGTTATAAAACGATGACCACCTAGCATTTTATCGATAAACCTGCCGAAGAACCCCCCAACCGGTAAGTTGCGCCAAAAGGGTGCGGTTGGCTGGTCTATATCTGGCACAATGCCACCAATTTGGTTGGCTAATAGCGCCACCAAGACGGTGGCAAGAGTCACTTGACCAACTGGATTAATCAATACCACGACGCCAAGAGCGGTAAATGCGGCAAGATCATGGGTGCGAGCTGTCATTACATGGTATTGTACCAATTTGCTCATGCTTTTATGCAAAGAACAGGGGTTAATTATGATATAATGGTACTAACAAATGTCAGAAATTGTCGCGGGAAAAGGGGTGTAGGTGTTGAAAAAGACTATTGAATTTTTTAAGGAATATCGCCAGTTTGGACTGGTTATTGTTTCTATTGTCATTGGACTCGTTCTTGATCTTATAGGCCAAGACGTAGCCGCTCACTGGGTTTTGGGCATCAGTGCCATTATCAATGTGATTCCGCTGCTTTGGGACATGGTTCAAGACCTTAGGTCTGGCACGTACGGAGTAGACATTTTGGCTGCCACCGCCATTATTACCTCAGTCGTAATGCATGAGTATTGGGCTGGCATGGTTATTGTACTCATGCTAACTGGTGGCGAAGCACTGGAAGATTACGCAGAGCGCCGGGCCAAGACAGAACTGACTGCACTGCTGGAGCGAGCGCCACTCAAGGCACACTTGATTCGTGGCCGCAAAACACTTGATGTTCGTGTCAGCGAAATCAGGACCAGCGACAAAATTATCATAAAGCCTGGTGAGGTTGTGCCAGTTGACGCTGTTATTGTTGAGGGCACAGCCAGTTTTGATGAATCAAGCCTAACTGGCGAAAGTGTGCCACTGGCCAAGCAAGCTGGTGATGAGCTGCTCAGTGGTTCGATTAACCTTGATGGCGCCATCACTGCCAAAGCCCTCCGGTCGGCCAAGGATAGTCAGTATGAGCAGATAATAAAACTCGTTAAGTCTGCATCAGGCAGCAAGGCACCCTTTGTCCGCTTGGCCGACCGCTACGCGGTGCCATTTACCCTGATTGCCTTTATTATTGCTGGTGCTGCGTGGGCCATTAGCGGTCAATCTATTCGATTCTTGGAAGTTCTGGTTGTTGCTACCCCCTGCCCACTTATTTTGGGTGCGCCAATTGCCCTTATTTCTGGCATGAGTCGGGCTGCCAAAAAAGGTGTGATCATCAAAACCGGCTCGGCCCTAGAAAGACTGGCAGCAGTCAAGACCATGGGCTTCGACAAAACAGGTACCCTTACTCAAGGTAAATTGGTGGTAAGTAAAATAAAGACCTACGGGCAGACCAGCGAGCACGAAGTACTTGAACTAGCCGCTGCTCTAGAACAAAACTCCAATCACGTACTCGCCAAAGCCGTAGTTGAGGCTGCCCGCAATGCTGGTGTGAAATCAGGTAAGGCTAAACACGTACATGAAGTCCCTGGCAAAGGTTTGTCTGCCACCATCAAAGGTAAACACGTGCTGGTGGGTCGCCTGTCTTTTATGGAAGATCACGAGGTAATATTGCCTAAAGGCTTCAAACCAGGAGACGTTCAGCAAACTGCGGCATATGTTTCCATCAACCAAGAGCTTGCCGGTATTATTAGCTTTAAGGATGAGCTTAGACCCGACAGTCAAGAAACACTAGACAATCTGCGCGACCAGGGTATCAAAAACTTTCTAATGATTACTGGCGATAATCAAGCTGTGGCCGACAACATTGCTGGGACGCTAGGGATCAATAATGTACTGGCGAATGCCCTACCCGCCGACAAGCTAATGGCTATGGAAGATATCAAACCCCGACCAGTTGCCTTTGTGGGTGACGGCGTGAACGATGCACCGGTGCTGGCGGCTTCTGACGTCGGTATAGCACTGGGAGCTCGCGGCTCAACAGCAGCCAGCGAGTCTGCAGATGTGGTCATCATGATGGACAACCTGAAGCGAGTGGGTAGTAGTGTAGCTGTTGCAAAGCGCACGTTATTTATCGCCAAGCAAAGTATTTTGGTAGGTATATTTATTAGCATTGGTTTGATGCTCATATTTGCCACAGGTAAATTTAAGCCAGTCTATGGAGCAGCAATTCAAGAAGTAGTTGATGTGATCGTTATTTTTAACGCCCTGCGCGCCCACGGCCCTTGGGGCAAACCAGATACTCTCTAATATACAATTTGTAGTGACATAAGGACTGCTACAACCACCAGTGGGATGAGCAGGTTGTCTAAGCCATATGGTGCGACTGCTTCGGTAGCTGCAGTCAGTAGCGGCAGCAAGATAATAATCGGCCACATGCTTTCAAAGCCAGCTGGAGCAAAGATGACCACCCAGGTCATAATGACCACCGATACAACAACAAAAGCTAATGATCCTTCTAAACTTTTTTGATTCCCAAATACTTTGAATTTGTGTTTACCGTATTTTTTTCCAATAAGTGCTGCGGCTGCATCAGCAAAAGCAAGCTCCAACATGGCTGCGGCAAAAATCCATTTAGATGGATATAGTAAGGCGCAGCTTATGATGCCGAGTGGGAAAAATATTTCGCCACCAGATATTCTATCGACCTGGCTAATGCCCTTAAATATTCTGAACTTTCGGGCCATGGCAGCCAGAGCTAAAAACAAAATTTCAATAGCAATAATGACACGGTAGGCTACAAAAAATGGCCAAATGGCGGCCGCAATGCCGTGTGACATGTGTACCAGCTTGCGAGATACTTCGGGAGAAGGATTACGCTTGGAGTATTTCAGTAAGCCTTCAGAAAAAATAAGCACAACAAAAGCAAATAGGATGCTCGCGGCAAACTGTAACATAGCAATTATTGTACTCCACTTTACTCAAATGGTCGGGGTGAAAGGACTCGAACCTTCGACCTCTCGGTCCCAAACCGAGCGCG
>CAZVJS010000049.1:0-4990 GCA_964627365.1 uncultured Candidatus Saccharibacteria bacterium
TTCCGCTGGTTTACTAACATTGATTTCGCCGGTGTACGGCTTGGCATCCAGAGTAAGCTTAAGGCTATATTTGCTGCCTGTTGTACCCCCAGTTAAGGTAAAAGTTCCTTTGGTGGTATTGGTCTTAAAATCTACGTCAAGAGTGAACTTAATGTCTAGGTTGTCTTGGCCATTATGGTAGTTAACGAAGAATGTAAATTGGGAACCGCCAATGTAGCGCTGTCCAACCTCAGTATAAATATCTTGGTTTTTGTTGTCAGTTATCCGGTATTTATAAATAAGCTTGTACTTCGCATCAATCCATAGATCGTAAGTTTTGTTGACAGCGACATCATTATTCGCCGACTCGCAATCCTTTTTTTGATTTTCTTTGTCTTTAGCGACATTGTTTTCGTCAACCCAAGGGATCTTCTTGTAGGCATTGGTGGAGTAGATCTTATCAATGGCCGCCTTACAAAATGCAGTCACATGATCTTTGTTAAGTGTAACTTGATAGTGAAAAGTGCTCACTCCATCAATTTTTTCCTTGCCAACAAACGATTTCTTTTCAAATATCGCTCGCGAAGGATCAGTGGTAAAAACATAGTCACGAGTAACGCTGACAGTTGCTTGAGCTAGTTCTGCTATATCCTCAGAGTTCAATTGTTTTTTACTTGTTTGGTCTGCGGTCGGAACATTACCCAGTGATTTTAGGTAATCCGCCATTATGGCAATCCATTTACCATCGTAATTTGATGCGCCAGGTGCATATGAATCAACATCGAGGTCCTTCAGCCCATTGAACTGCACGTAAACATTTGGATATTGGCTGCCTGATGGAAGTTCACCAATGAGTTTGGCACTGAAGTTCTGATTGTGTTTGTCGGGGTCTGTTGAGGCAAAGTTTATGCCAGCGTTTGCTTTTGAGGTATCAAATTTAGCATTGAACGTGCCAGTGTAACTTGCATTGTTGTACTTTGCGTCAATCCCAAGAGTGATATCTGATTTCTTGAGAGATTCCAGGTTAGATTTTTCGGTTGTACTCTTGATGAGCTTGTCTAGGGCATAGCCGGTCCGATTTAGGCCAGTTTTGTAGGCATTATCTGGCTTGTTTGGCAAGTAATAACCAAATATAAAACCAGCCACAAGTACTAGAAAAAGTACAACCAAGCCGATTATTAAAAACTTCTTTTTGCGTGACTTTGGTGCCACGGCTCCAACTAACGGGGTGAGCGGGGGAACCTCAGTTGTTGTAGGAATGGGTGTGGGTACAGGTTTATTTTCGATAGGTTGTATGGGGGGCTGATTGTTTTGTTCTGCCGGCATAGCAGGTTGAGTGGGAAGTGGGTCATTTTCGAAAGGAGGTAATGTTTGTTTTGGATCCATAATGGTGTATGTACTAAGAAGTACCCTAGCAGCTTATTTTATTGGCATCGTCCTTGGTTACTACAAAAATTGCTACATTGACAGGTGTATCGGACGCATTTTGACCGGCTTGGAGTGTGCCGGGAGTGATGACAAAATACTCAGTCTTGTAGTTACCCTTGAAAAACGGAATGAGTGTGTCAGATAATCTGTTGCCATTCACGAATAAATCCGATGCCCTGAAATTATATTCCACAGCAATAACTTTATTGTTTACGACGTCATACACAGGACCTAGAGGTATGTCCTTGGGAAGGATATATTGTTTGCCCCTGCCTGGCTTACAATCTGTTACGACGACAGTTTGCGGTGGAAGGCTGATGGGCTGAGGAGGAGGTGCTTGAATTATTATCTTCTCATGACCTTTACCCAACCCATACGCACCGCCAACAGCTACTACAAAGAATAAGACGAGACAAATGGCGGCAATAAGTTTCTTGTGACCCAGTAATCTTTTGAAAAAGCTCGGCTTTGCTTGAACTGGTGGAATGGGGGGTTGAGGTGGGGCGATGCCGGGTGATGCCGCTTGAGGCGTGGGAGCTACTACAGCGGGTGGTGGGGGAAAAATAGGCTGCGGAGGAGGCACAGGCATCGGAGAAGGGTCAGGAATGGGATTAACTGGGTTTGGTTGTGAGGGAGGGCTATTTGGAACAATGACCTGAGGTTGTATTACTACCGGAGGTGTCACCCCTGATGGGGCTATTGCAGGAACCGTGCCGTTGCTATCCTGGGCTGCAGGTTGACTGGCGTCACGGTTGATATCTTGGGCCATTAGCATTAGCATAATAAGAGATATAACCAAGTGTCAACCTCTGGGGTTGTATATGTAAGGTGGGATACCACAACCAAAACATGTTAAAACTGAAACTTTCGTCCAAAATTCTTCTCTATTTTTTGTTGGTTTCTTTGGTTCCCTTAGTTATCACAAACTTCTTTTTAGTGACCTCGGCCAACACCCAGCTGCTAAAAGCTGCTAGCACCAAGCAACAGGCAGTAGCAAATTATCTATCGGACCGTGTGAGTAGCTATTTAAGTAACAATACCAAAAGCTTAGTTTATTTATCCCAGATGTCTTCAACCGGAAACCTTAGCAGCAACGACATCGACCAAAACATGGCCGTACTTTTTAGCCAAAATGCTGACCTACAGCGAGTAGCTATAGTGAATGCAACTGGCAAAGAACAAAAAGTTTTTGATTCACATGGTAAGGCAACTACTTTAGCTGATACTTCTGGTTCGGATGCATTTAAAGCGGTGAACTTTCTAAATGGCAAGGCCTATGTCAGCTCAGTAAATTACAATGAACAGAACGACCCGATTATTACCGTTGCAGTGCCAATTCTTGCCTCGAACTTTAGTCAGAATCTAAGTAATCTGGATGCGGCCAACTTTGGAAGTTACAATAAACCAGACGATATAAAAGGCGCAGTCATCGCCAACTACAACATTAAAGATTTATGGCAGACCGTGTTGTCGACAAAAATTGGCCAAGGTGGCTATGCCTATGTGGTGGATGGGTTTGGCAACTTAGTCGCTTATCCTGACAGCAGCTTCTTGGCATCTCATCAGAAACTCTCAGATGTAGCGGCTACAAAGCAGTTTATTGGTGGTAATTTCGAGACTCATGAAACTATTTCCGAAACAGGCAAGACAGTCATCAGTACACCTCAACTTATTAATAATAGTGGCTGGGCGGTTATTGTCGAAGAACCGGTGTCGAGTATTTATTCTGGTATCAACGCTTACATTAAACGAGCGGCAGTTGTTGGAATAAGTGCTATCGTCCTTGCTGTGCTAGTGAGCATATTCTTTAGGAGACAGTTGATTGGACCGATCAAAAAACTGTCTCTGGGCGCAAAGAAAATCGGAAGTGGAGAATTTGATCACAAGATATCCATACACACCAATGACGAACTCGAAGATTTAGCCGATACCTTTAACAGCATGAGTGCCAACATCCAAAAGCTGGTTTCGGAACTCAAGACCAATAACCTAAATCTGGTGACAGAAAAGACCAAGCTCAATAACATTATTCGAAGTGTTACCGACGGAATAGTTGCCCTCAACCGAGAAGGACAGATTCTTTCAATCAATCCTCCAGCAGCCGAACTTGCGAACCAACCTGGCGAAAGTCTAGTTGGGAAGAAGTTGGTAGACGTGTTCGCGTGGCTGCAAGATGATAAACCTCTGTCTGTTGAGCTAGACAAGCCAGGAGCTTATCAATATAGCGAAGTAACCCTCCATCACGGTGCCCAGATTGCCTACCTAGATCTCGTGGTGTCAGTTATTAATCAACACGAAACTGATGTTGCCACGATTATCACAATTCATGACTTAACCAAGAGCCGTGAGCTGGACTTTATGAAACTTGATTTTGTGGCCATTGCGGCACACGAACTTCGAACCCCACTCACGGTAGTTCGTGGCTACTTAGATATGATTAACACTGATGCAGTAAAGAGCATGAGCATCTTTAACATCGAAAGCTTGCAAAAGGCCATTCTGGGGGCCAATCAATTACGTGATCTTATTAATAAGCTGCTCAATATTGCTCGGATTGAGCGCGGAGAAATGGAAATATCTATCGAGAAGCTGGATTTGGCCAAGCTAGTCAAAGAAAACGTGCACCAACATGAGCCCACTGCCAGCCAAAACGAACAAACACTGAAGTTCGAAGCCAATACTGAAAGCCCGGTGTATGTGCCAGCAGATCCTTCATCCATCATCGAGGTACTCAATAACCTACTGGGGAATGCGCTTAAATTTACGGGTCCACGTGGCATCGTTACAGTGCATCTTGAGGCGGGACCAGACGAAGTTCGAGTGTCTGTGAACGACAACGGTCCTGGCATCCCAACTGAACTACGTGACAAACTGTTTACCAAGTTTTATCGAGCCGAACGAAGCTTAATTGCCGGAACCAGGGGGACAGGACTCGGCCTATTTATCTCCAGAACAATCATTGAGCTTCAAAAGGGCAGCATTGGCCTGGAGCCGCCCAGCGGTAAGGGTTCGACCTTTTACTTTACTCTGCCTATCTATAAAGCAGAGCTACATGATACATTAGTGTCGAAGGATAAGCAGTCTGGAGGAGTACGTGGCTGGTTTAAGAAAAATACTAATCGTTGAGGATGATGCCATGATCCGGGACCTGTACCGGATCGCCCTCGTGGACAAACAATACTCTGTGGAAGTTGCTGGGGATGCAACCTCGGCGTACCAAAAAATTCAGGCTTTTCAGCCCGACTGCATCCTGCTCGATATTATGTTGCCAGGAGTTTCTGGCCTAGAAATACTCAAAGAAGTACGGACTAATCCGGCATACGGCTCTCAAAACACCAAAATAGTGATGATCACTAATCTAGCGCAACGCAGCGTTACAGAAAATGCCATGGCCGGTGGAGCGGACGGATACGTTATAAAAGCCGATATTTTGCCCAAAGATTTGCCAGAAGTCATCAAATCCTTAGAAGAGTAGATATTCGTATTTTCTGATATAATAAACCTGTTACATAAAAATCAAACATGAAAAAGAAAATTGCGTTTGGCCTCTTTTGCCTACTTCTTACTTTGGGCATATTTTCGA
>CAZVJS010000050.1:0-4677 GCA_964627365.1 uncultured Candidatus Saccharibacteria bacterium
ACTGAATGAATCGATGGATTAATCGAGCTAATAAACGCGCGTCCTTTGGTAATGCCACCATCCTGCTGATCGTGGTAGCTTTTTTGGGTCAGATGCTGGGTTTCTTTCGAAACCGCCTCATTAGTACTAACTTTACTCAATTTGATCCAGGCAGCACAGATGCATTTTTCGCGGCTTTTCAAATCCCGGACTTCTTTTTCTATACCATTTCGGCTGGTGTTTTGAGTGTGGCTTTTGTCCCGGTCTTGTCTGATCTTTTACAAAAGGGTGACAAGAAAAAAATATGGGACGTAACTAATAGCTTGCTCAATATGTTAGGTATTGTCATGTTTGTGGTGGCGCTCTTCGTGTTTATATTTGCCAAGCCGCTATTACACAACATCGTAGCGCCCGGTCTTAATCCAGTGCAGCTGGATAATGCCACCAAGATTATGCGGCTCGCGGCCTTCAATCCGCTGCTCTTTACACTCTCAGGCATCATCACAAGTGTGCAGCAGACCTATGGACGTTTTTTCTTTTTCGCGATAGCACCGTTGTTTTACAACTTATCGATTATCTTCAGTGTGTATCTTTTCAAGAATAACCTCGGTATTGTGGGACTTGGCGTGGGTTCGCTTATAGGGGCATTTGCGCAGTTTATTGTGGCCGGCCTTGGACTCTGGGGTCTGGGCTATCGCTACAGCTGGCGTATTCGAGCAGCTTCAGATGATTTTCGTCAGGTTATGCGAACCTTGCCGGCTCGTTCAATTGACCAAGGTATTGACTCTATCAATAGTATTGTCGAGACGAACAGGGCGGCTGCCTTAGGCAAGGGTCCTATTACCTACTACAACTTCGCAACCACTTTGCAGAACGTGCCGGTCATGCTGTTTGGAACGGCTATTGCCACAGCTGCCTTTCCAAGGTTGGCCGAGCGCTTGGCCCAAAAAAGACCAGATTTATTTCATAGAGATTTCTTTAAGGTATTGCACCTGATGATTTGGATTGCTTTGCCGGTCGTAGTGGTTTGTTATTTCGCCCGTGGCTACCTGGCACGTTTGCTGTTTGGTAGCGTTTCTTCTGAAGTTGCTTTGCTGTTTGGTTTCCTGAGTGCGGCAATATTTTTCAGAATCATTTACACCATTATTTCTCGCTACTTTTATGCCCAAAAAGATACCAGAACTCCGTTGATGATCTCTCTATTTGCCATTGGGCTTAACATCTTCCTGGTATTTCATATGGCCAATCCTGGTTCTTACGGCATAGCTGGTCTAGCGTTGGCACAGTCAATCACCTCTGCAGTGGAGGTTATCTTGCTCTTTACCATCATGTTTATTCGTGATCACGCCCTACTCAATCGAGCCTTCTGGGCCTCTATTGTCAGAATCTTCTCCGTAACCGGCTTTAGTGTGATAGCTGCATTTATTATGGTGTCACTATTACCGCTAGAGATTAGTGACCGTGGTTTTATTACCCTCGGATTTAAGCTAGGGGCTATAGCCGCAGTGACCTTTGCCGTGCACATCAGCGTATCAATGCTATTTGGTCTCGAAGAACCTCGCCCACTGATCGACAAAGTTCGCAGGATGATCCTAAAACCGGTTCGCATATGACCCAGGACCATATAAGAAATTTTTGTATTATTGCTCATATTGACCACGGCAAGTCTACATTGGCCGATCGTTTGTTGGAGCTCACTGGAACGGTTGAAAAACGGTTGATGAAAAATCAGCTACTCGACCGTATGGACCTGGAACGCGAGAAGGGAATCACCATTAAGCTGGCACCAGTCCGCATGGATTATGAAGGCTACCAACTGAACCTTATAGACACGCCCGGACACGTGGACTTTAGCTATGAAGTGTCGCGTAGTCTTGAGGCATGCGAGGGTGCGATTTTGGTAGTGGATGCCTCGCAAGGTATCCAGGCCCAAACGTTGGCCAATGTTTATCTGGCTTTAGCAGCTGATTTGAAAATTATTCCTATTCTTAACAAGATTGATTTACCGGCAGCAGATGTGGAGCGGGTGAGTGCGGAAGTGGTGAGTTTGCTGGGGTGCAAAAAAGAAGACATTCTGCTGATTTCAGCCAAAACTGGAGACGGTGTAGAGGAAGTATTAAAACGTGTAATTTCTGACGTTCCAGCCCCAACAGGCAAACCAGACCAACCAACTCGAGCCCTGATTTTTGACAGTTACTACGATGATTATCGCGGTGTGATTTTGTATATCCGGGTAGTTGATGGCGCAATTCATAAAAACAATCAGCTTGTGATGATGGCCACTGGTGCACATGGTATAGCTCTGGAGATAGGTGCACTTAAGCCGGAAATGTCACCGTTAGCCGGGCAACAAACCGGCGAAATTGGCTACATTGTGACTAACCTCAAAAGCACACGAGAAGCCAAAGTAGGCGATACTGTCACACTGGCGAGCAAACCGGCCGTGCAAGCATTACCAGGTTACAAAGAAGTTAAACCATTTGTGTACGCCGGATTCTTCCCAGAAAGCAATGAATTTTACCAAGAGCTCAAAGACGCCATAGAAAAGCTGAGTCTGAGCGATTCTGCACTGCAGTTTACTCCCGAAAATTCTCCAGTACTCGGCTTTGGCGTCCGAGTTGGCTTTTTGGGGCTACTCCATATGGACATTGTCCGTGAGCGACTTGAGCGTGAATACAACCTGGAACTGGTGATAACCAACCCCTCAACAGATTATGAAATTACGCTACTCAACGGAGAAGAAGTTGATATTAAATCTGCCGCCGACCTACCTGATGTAGCCAAGATTGAAGAAATTCGTGAACCGTGGATTAAGGGTGAAGTGGTGGTGCCAAAGGATTATGTGGGAGGGGTAATTCAGTTGATTTCCAGCAAACGCGGTTTGCAAAAAAACCTATCCTACGTTGATGCTCAATTAGCTTTGGTTGCCTTTGAGGCCCCCCTGGCTAATCTTTTGACAGATTTTTACGACCAACTCAAGAGTATTACAAGTGGTTATGGCTCGTTCAACTACGAACTGGATAATTACCGTGCAGAAGATCTTGTAAAAGTAGATTTCTATGTGGCTGGCGAACGAGTAGATGCGTTGAGCATAATGGTCCACCGCTCAGAATCTATGCGCATAGGCAGAGAGATTGTTGAGAAGCTCAAAGAAGTTATTCCACGGCAGAATTTCCAGGTGGCGTTGCAAGCCGGTATTGGTGGCAAGTTTATTGCTCGAGAGGACCTAAGTGCTTATCGCAAAGATGTCACATCTGGGCTGTACGGCGGGGATGTCTCCCGCAAAAAGAAGGTGCTGGCCAAGCAAGCCAAGGGCAAGAAGCGCCTCAAGAGGTTCGGCAAGGTCGACATCCCCGCCGAAGCTTTCACCGTTATGCTCAAACGCGACTAGATTTTAGTGCCAAACGGCCAAAATGACACCGTTGATTAGCAATACAACCAGGAAATAACCTGAGTTAATTGCCCAGAGTTTCTTGCGGCGGCCTTCGAACACAGTGTTTGTAAGTGCTGGTATAGCCATGAATGCTAACCATGCCCAGAGAGCGGTCAGTACTCCGACCGTTACATCACTGTATGTTGGGTAAAAGTAAGCCGTCATCACCACAAAGTGCGCCAAGATAAAGGCCTGCAAGAAAGCGCCCACGGTAGTGATGACATAACTCGTAGAGCCATCACCCATCTCATTCATCTTTTTGCCTGTTAACTTGGCCCACTCCTTGGCAAACAATGCTGGTGAATACCAAACAAAGCCCACAATCATGTTTACAACTGTGGCAACAACAACTGCTAACCAGTTAATATCTACGCTCATTCGAACCCCCTCATTTATATATCTCTAATATACTCTGTCCAATCAGATAATAGCAATGAGCCTTGAAGCTTTTTGAGAACCCAGGTTTCTGCTATAAATATACTATGAATAGCCTTACTCACTTGGCAGAATTTGAAAAAATTCTAAAACATTATCATATCTCACAAGAAAGTAGAAAGATTCTTGATCAAACGGATTTGGTGATCTTGACGGGACTTTCGTCGAGTGGGCGTAATACCATCATCCGTGAGCTTGAAAAGGGCCAGGAGTATTACTTCATAGTTTCTGATACAACCCGTAATCCACGAAGTAATAACGGTGTACTGGAGAAAGACGGAAGAGAATACTGGTTTCGTAGCGAAGAGGAAATGTTAAGAGACTTGCAAGAGGGCAGACTACTCGAAGCCGAGATCATACATAGTCAGCAAGTTTCCGGTACAAGTATCCGCGAGCTTTTACACGCCAAAGAAATGAAAAAAATTGCACTTGCGGATATGGACATTGGTGGGGCGCAAAATGTTATGAATGCATCTAAAAAGGCAGTCATAGCTTTGGTTTTACCACCAAATTTTAGCGAATGGCTCAGGCGCATGAATCAACGTGGTCATATGCCAAAAGAGGAACAGCGAAGAAGGCTTGAAACAGCGCGCACAATTCTAAAAATAGCACTCGAGGATGATCGGTTTACATTGGTTATTAACCACGATCATCACGATAGCGCCCTATATATCGACCTTATCGCTCACCAGCCAAATGCTATTGACTCCGCTCATCAAGCGGATGGTAAAGTGGTTGCACAACAGCTCCTAGCCGACACAGCGAACTTCTTAGCAAAATAGGTTCTGGCACTCTTGACAGCAGAGTGCTAACGGCAGTACACTAGCACT
>CAZVJS010000051.1:0-4563 GCA_964627365.1 uncultured Candidatus Saccharibacteria bacterium
ACTGAGAAGTTGGGCACAACCTCCAGAGAACTAAATTGGTTGACAGATCCTATTGTTGAAAATGTGCCACCAAAATAGTTAGAGACCCAATAAGTGAATGGCCCAGGCTTATCAATATTTCGTGTGCCGCTCAGCGTTATTTCTGCGCCAGGTGCAATTACTCCTGGCCCAACCCACGCGGCATCGTAATTGTATCGATTGTAAAATTTAACAGGTATACCTATCGCGTCATAATTAATAGGAACAGCTTCGTTGTTCTTTAATTTTGCAGAGAATGTGACATTTTGTCCGGCGTAAACTGTTGTTGGCGTCATAGTAAGCGGCTGTGACAATGTGAAATTTGGAGCATGAGCCGCAAGTGTAGTCCCCCAGTTGTTATACTGTATGAAGATGCCTTTATAGATTACAGATGGCCATATAAAGATTGGCCCAGAGTCGTAAACAGAAGTGGTAAATGTGAATTGCTGGGAAGCTCCTGCGGCCAATGTTAAAGGCCCCTGCCAGCCAAAATCTCTGTTGGTTCCCGTGCTCATATTTCCGGCCCTGCCAACAGCACCAACTGCGTCGAGTGTTACAGGATCAGCGAAGTTATTCTTAAAGGAAACTGTGTAGGTGATACTTTGGCCAACGGCGGGACTTGCAGCAGGCTGGGTGACTATGGTTACCGGAAGGCTGTTGATAACTGAACCTGCATCAATGTTTACTGTAGACCCAAACCAGCCCTCATAAATACTCACAAAGTTTTGATTACCATGGAAATGCGGGGTGTACCAGTAAAGTGCAGCAGTCCCTCCGCTGTCCATATGTGTGGCAGTGCCGTCGATTGTCGTGTAGCCATCGTAGTAAGTGGTCGAGCAGCTATTGCACCTTTTGAGACTACCTTGAGTCATTGGACCACTGTAAGAAGAGTATGGGTCATCTGAATTGTCCCAGCTTCCGCCTACCACCGCCCAATTTGTATTGCCCTTTGAACGCTGTTGGCCAAATTTTAACAACCATGCGGCTCGGATTACCTGTTGTGAAAAACCGGCTTTGGCAGCTGAGTTTACGCAAGTGGAGCCGGTGTTGGTATGTTCCGAACCATATCGACGGTAAAGGCTGACGCCACTCCAGTTATATACCGTACCGCCGTCGGGGCAGCCATAACCCGCCGCCGCCGCATACTTATGCTCATCTCCGTCATTGCAATAACTGGCGCTGCTGTTAACCAGACTCTGTTCTTTCTGGAGAGTGGTTAGGAGCACGCGTGGATTAATACCGTACACTTGCGCAGCAGTGGCAATAACAGTTCCGGCAGTTGTAAAATTGCCATAGGTAAAGCCTCCGCTTGGAGTGTAACCGGATGGAACTCGTGCTTCAAAACCGCTATTCGTACTGATACAGCTATTACTACCAAAATTATTCAAAAAAGTATCGATTTGGGCAGCGGTCATCGAATTCGAGTTGCTAAAAATCCCGTCATCTATAAGGTTATTGGGATTAAATGCTGCGCCAGCTCTCATAAAAACAAACACAAAAGCACCCGCGGTAAGGAGTAGTACGAAGCCGATACTTAATAATTTGCGTTGCTTCATGGGCTCACTACGAGATCTAGGCTGTCGGTAGCTTCAGCCGTTTTGCCGTTCAAAGTAGAAACAGCTTTAATTTTCCAAGAGCCCGTGGTTAGGCCGGCCGTGTTAATGTCCCAATTCCAGGTAGTCGAACCATCTCCCGCAATTGTTTGGGTTGGCAGTGTTTTCGTCTGATTGTCTTTGGTGAATGTTATGACGCAGGTTGCGCTTGGAGTGCCTAAGCAGACTGACTGCATAGAGCTTGGCGCTCCACTACCGCTCAGACTAGGGTGATGGTTACTAATGAAAGTCCCATATGGCTGCACGGGCCCAGCGCCACTGCTTGGGGTGCTGCCTTGATCCTTAGCGGGTGTCGTTGACGGTGTTTTATCACCTGTAGTGCTGGTGGGCGTATTAGTATTTTGGTCTTGCTGTGTAGTGCCATTATTGCTAGTGGTGGGGATGACGCTGACTTGCGGCTTTTTGTTATGAACAACTCGAAAAAATACAATACCAACTATCAAAACTACAATCACTAAAATAGTGATAATCACCGGCTTTTTTCTAAGGAATGAGTGAGGCTTAACCATATTTCTATTTTAACAATAATGTAGATTAACATTAGCATAATAATTGCCAAAAGGCAAGGTGGTTGACTGATTGTTGTGGGTTAGATTATGGAAGTGGCGATAGGCTTTTCTTCGTCTGTTTGTGCATCGCTGGTTTTGGTAAAGATAACGTTCTTGAATATAAAGTAGGTCCAACTGACCTGTATGGCTGTCGCTATAACTTTTGCAATAGCGTAATTTATTACATGACTCGCAAGACTTACGAACACAATCGTAAAGATTAAGTTGAATATGAATAGGGCTGTGTACGGAACAATATGTTGACGCAGACTCTTATTGTCGGTAGCACTGAAGGTCCACCAACGATTCAGGCAAAAGTTGTAAACAAAAGCTACGCAGTAAGCACCAAATAGGGCAAGAGGAAGCCAGACTTGTAGCACTCCGTGAAGAATAATGAGTAATCCTTCGTCTATCATGAAGGTTGTTCCACCGACAAATAAGTAGCGGATTGCCGGATGCTTATATAAATAAATTAAAAGAGCGTTTGTTCTCTTGATCACTTGTGTGACTCCACGCATGTAAGTAAGTAACGCCCATAACCACTCTTAAGTAACGGTTCTGCAAGCTGGCGCAGCTGGTCGGCGTTAATAAATCCCAGCCTGAAAGCCACTTCCTCAACACAACCAATCTTTAGGCCCTGTCGCTCTTCGATTACCTGGACAAATTGGGAAGCCTGGTTCATGCTTTCGAAGGTCCCGGTATCAAGCCAGGCCGTTCCACGGTCGAGCAAGGAAACTTTAAGCTGACCCTTTTTCAGGTATGCAGACTGGATCTCAGTAATTTCTACTTCTCCACGGTTGCTCGGCTTAACGTTTTTAGCGATCTCAACAACCTGGTTATCGAAGAAGTAAAGACCAGGGATTGCATAGTTGGATTTTGGGTGAGCCGGCTTTTCTTCAATAGACACCACATTCATGTTTTCATCGAATTCAATGATACCGTATCGTTTTGGATCTGAGACTTGTGCTCCAAATATAACCCCACCGTCTACATTTGTATACTGCTTAAGTTGTCGACCCATTTGACTTCCGTAAAAAATATTATCGCCAAGTATCATTGCAATCCTATCATTACCAATAAACTTAGCACCAACAATAAATGCATCGGCTAGGCCGCGTGGTTCTTCCTGTGCCAAATATGTAAATTTGCAGCCTATCCGACTCCCGTTGCCTAAAAGTTGCTCGAAACGAGGTAAGTCGTGCGGAGTTGAAATAATGAGTATCTCACGGATACCAGCGCTCATGAGTGTGCAAAGTGGATAGTAGACCATAGGCTTGTCATAGATTGGAATAAGCTGTTTGCTGACAGCCATTGTGATTGGATAAAGCCTAGTGCCCGAGCCACCTGCCAGAATAATACCCTTCATCTTCGAGATGCCTTATATTTTTCTTCGGTTACTTCCTTTTGCGGTTTCCACCAGGCTTCGTTATCTTGATACCACTTAATTGTATCGGCAAGTCCACTGCGAAAATCCGTGTACTTCGGTTTCCAACCAAGCCCAGAACGTAACTTACTCGAATCAATTGCGTAGCGCAGGTCATGTCCAGGCCGATCACTGACGCGGTCATAATCTGTTTTGTTTTTGCCCATAAGTTCTAAGATAAGTTCAACAACTTCTTTATTGTTTTCCTCTCCATCAGCTCCAATCAAATACGTTTCACCAGTTTTACCTTTTTCGAGGATAGCTAGCACACCAGATGAGTGATCCTCTGTGTGAATCCAGTCACGCACATTCTCGCCACTGCCATATAACTTTGGTTTGCGGCCTTCTAGGATTTCAGTAACTTGGCGAGGGATAAACTTCTCGATGTGCTGATACGGCCCGTAGTTATTTGAGCAATTAGAAATCGTGGCTTGGACATCAAAACTGCGCACCCAGGCGCGTACCAGCATATCCGATCCAGCCTTGGTAGAAGAGTATGGGCTCGAAGGATTGTATGGGGTCTCGGGAGTAAATTTGTTTGGATCATCAAGCTCCAGGTCCCCATATACTTCGTCAGTCGAAATATGGTGAAGCCGCTTATTGTGCTTGCGGACGGCTTCTAAAACTCTATATGTGCCAACAAGGTTTGTTTCGACAAATGGCCACGGGCTCTGTAGGGAATTATCATTGTGCGATTCGGCCGCAAAGTGAACCACGACATCCGCTTCGGCAACCGTTTTGTCTACGACTGCTTTATCACAGATGTTGCCTTCAATAAACGTAAAGCGGTCAGTATCTAAACCTTCTAAATTCTTTTTATTGCCAGCGTAGGTAAGTGCGTCGAGTACGGTAATGTGCCAGTCTGGTCGCTCACGGTAAATATAATGTACGAAGTTTGAGCCAATAAACCCAGCACCGCCAGTCACAAGTACTTTCATCAGATAAAGTATACCTTATTTAG
>CAZVJS010000052.1:0-4520 GCA_964627365.1 uncultured Candidatus Saccharibacteria bacterium
CGTGACAAGATAAACATAAGCATAAAAAGCAGGAATATTAAATATGGAAGAAACCCCATCGCCCGAACCAACAGAAAAGACTGAAGAAGAAGCAGTCCAAACTCCAGGTCCAGATACTGTAATAACCCCTGAAACTCAAGACGAGCCAAACGGAGATAGTATTCCCGCAAAATCGGCTGGCTATCCACCGGTAACCAAGCCAAAAAAGAGCAAAAAAGGCATGATTTTCCTTATTATTGTACTTTTGGCACTTGCTGGTGCGGCCTATTATTGGTTTATGGTCCGCAAAGACACCAAAACCAATAACCAAACCCAAACAACCACCAAAAAAGATGTGGAACTCATCCGTTATGGCACTTTCGAAGGAATTATGAATAATTTTGCTCCACAGCAGGATCCGGACTCAGTTACCACTCTAATGAACCGCCAAGTATTTGAACCGCTGGTGGATTTTCGTGACAAAACTAAATTGACTCCTGTTCTAGCCGCCAGCTGGACAAACCCTGACAGCACTACTTGGATTTTTACTCTTAAGCCAAATATCAAATTTCATAACGGAGACACATTGACTGCAAAAGATGTTGTTTACAGCTACAATGAAATCAAAAAGAATGAAGACTTTGCCGATCAGGTTACCAGTACTATTAAAAGTATCGAAGCAATTGGCGACAACCAAGTCAAAATTACCACTAACGGAGTTGACCCAATATTGCTGAACCGTTTAACCAGTCTACTTATTGTTGATTCCAAAGCAGCTGGCAAAACCGGTCCAGAGTACGGTACCGGAGCGTACACTGTTAAAACTGGTAGCGCCAACGATGCTAATCACATTGATCTGGTTGCTGTCGACAATTGGTACGGTGGTCATGTCTACACCAAAGAAGTACAAATAACTGTTTATAACGACGAAACTAAAACCCCCGACGAACTCGAAAAACAAGCTGGTGATGATATGAAATCAGGAAAGCTGGATATAGTTGGCTTTGTGGCTGACAGTACTGCCAATACCGCCAAAACTGCAGGCTTTGATACTGTTAGTGTTGAAGACAACAGCATTTACTTCCTTGTTCCCAATACGCTTAAAAAGGGTTCACCGCTGGCTAATGCCAAGGTTCGCCAGGCTATCAATCAAGCCATTGATGCAGAAGCTCTCCTAAAAGCCATAGGTAGAACCGGTAGCGCCGAAAGTCAGGTCGTACGACAATTTATTCCCGGATACAACTCAACGGTCACTAGACCAAAATACGATGTAGCAGCCGCTAAACAACTACTTAAGGATGCTGGCTATCCGAACGGCACCAGTTTTACGCTGACCGTTTTTGTTTCTGCAAAAGATGCCGGTGAAGAACTGGTTCGACAATTAGCCTTGGCCGGAATTACCGTTAAGCTTGATGTCAAGAATGATGTTAATACGCTTCAGACAGGTGTAAACAATGGTACATTTGAGGCCTTCTATTTTGCAGACGGCAGCATATATAACGACGCTCGCGATGTTTTCGGAAATGAACTTCAGTCAGCAAATTACAAAAATACCCAAATTGACACATTGCTGGCGCAGAGCGATTCAACACTTGATGGCGCCAAGCGCCTCGATTTGCTGAAACAAGTTTCCAAGCTGGCGATGGATGACACTGCCATTGTGCCGTTATATAGCAATAACCCCAAGTGGATTACTAAGCAGCCCTATGTATTAACTCAAGATCTTCTTACAGCGGATCTTGGTGTTCTTTTCTACAACGTCCACACCACACAATAAGGAAAGGCGGCAGGGGTGGCAGCTCAGCGCCGAATCACACTCAGAACGCAGTTTATCTTGTTGATTGTGCTTGGGTTATCGCTGCTATTTGTAATTGTTACAGTGGTAGTGGCTCGCCAAACCACCAAAAACCTGCGAGCAGGGCTAGTTAGTCAGTCCAAATCTTTTGCCGCCCTAGCCACCAAACCCATCGGTGACACCTTCGTAACTTATCAAGATTCCGGCCGAATCAAGATCATCCAACAGGTCGAGAAATTTACCGATCTCGATAGTAGCATTAGTAACGTATCAGTGGTAGATATCAGTGGTAAAACCCTATACGAACAACAAGATGGGTCAAATGTGACCGTTTCGCCAGCCCAGGCCAGCAGTTTTGACACAGTCTACATTACGGAAAAGGGCAAGCTTACCCGAGTCATTACCCCATATATTGAGGATTTTGGTGCTCATCGTTACTCGCTTGTGTACGATATTTCCTACAAGGCTATTGATCAGAGTATTCATCAGCTGACGGTTGGAATTATTGAACTGGCCCTTGCCGCCCTGATTTTGAGCATCTTTATCGCATATTTCCTTATTAACCAGCTCTTTTTAGGCCCCATACGCCTAGTCAGCAATGCTGCTATTGAGATCAGTGAAGGGAACTTTGACCTCAAGATAGAACCAAAGCGCAACGACGAGATTGGTGACTTGGCCAGCTCTGTTAATACCATGGCGGATGCCCTAAAAGCCGATATTCAGAAGCTCAAAGAGGTCGACGCTATCAAAACTGAGTTTATGATGATCGCCTCTCACAACCTCCGTACACCGCTTACGATTATTCAGGGTTACTTGGACACTCTTTTGCTGAGTAAAGAGCTTCCAGAGGGCGTGAGAAGCACTGTAGAGGTGGTAGCAGCGTCGGGTAACCGCCTGAGTGTGTTTGCGGAAGATATTTTGACCGTTTCACGCCTGGAAGCCGGGGAAAATGTGATGAATCAACGAGAGAAAATTGACCTGGGTGATCTACTGGGCAAAATTGCCAAAGATTTTACCGCTTTAGCTAAGGAGAATAAGCTTGAATTTAAGGTGGATTTGCCCGACCACCCCTGTTATACCGTCATTAGTAT
The DNA here is from genome assembly GCA_964627365.1 of uncultured Candidatus Saccharibacteria bacterium. GTDB lineage: Bacteria > Patescibacteriota > Saccharimonadia > Saccharimonadales > CAZPPF01 > CAZPPF01. The sequence goes on from CAZVJS010000052.1 coordinate 2,866, forward strand.
GCCGCATATCAGGGCTGCTATCTGGAATATCCTTGATAATGCCCTTAAGTTTACCAAAGAAGGGTCAGTTACCTTGAAGTTGGCAGTAGCAGAAGGAAAAGCCATGATAAGTGTAACCGATACAGGGGTAGGGATTGACCCAGAAGAAGTTCCCAAACTGTTCACTAAGTTTCACAGGGGTACCAGCACGTATCAATATGAATATGAGGGCACCGGTATTGGCCTCTATCTTACGAAGCTCATCGTAGATCAGCATGGTGGTACCATTGCAGTAGATAGCCAGCTGGGCAAGGGAACCACGTTCTTGGTTACGCTGCCAATAGTCAGTGAACCCGAGAAAACACCACCTAGCCGCCACGTACTAGCCGTATAGTACTAGAACCTTGAAGGGTTAGTCTGCTTCATATTTTTTCGCTCCAGGCATTTCGGCGGAAAAAAGTGCTTTTTGCACTTTTCATCCAGCCTACGTTTACAACCCTTACACTCAAAAAGACGATGCCGGCTATCCCGCAACGCTTAACACGCCGTTGAATTAATGTTAAGCTTATCCGTAGAATACAGGGTAAAAGACAAAGATGAGCAGCATAATTGCGGTATTGAATCAAAAGGGTGGGGTAGGTAAGACTACCACGGCTATTAACGTCTGCGCTTATCTAGCAAAAGCAGGAAAATCGGTACTTTTGGTAGATCTAGACCCTCAAGGAAATGCTAGTAGCGGGCTTGGCTTGGACAAGCAAGCGCTCGATACCACGGTGTACGAAGTGTTATTTAAAGAGGTCGAAACAGCTGCAGCTATCCAAGAAACACATATAAGTGGACTCTATCTATTACCGGCCAATGCTGGCCTGGCCGCTGCCGAGGTAGACCTAGCTAGCGAAAATAGGCGAGAATATCGGCTCAAAGAGGCTCTGGCAGGTCTGACCTACGACTATATCCTAATAGATTGTCCACCGGCGCTGGGACTACTGAGCATCAATGCGCTGACGGCCGCCAACGAGGTGCTGATCCCTGTGCAGGCTGAATATTATGCCCTAGAAGGTTTGGGACAACTCTTGGAAGTGGTACAGCGAGTTCGCGGCGGGCTTAATCCGCATTTGAATCTGATGGGAGTGGTTATAACTATGCATGATAGTCGGACATCTTTGGGAGAACAGGTGGTGGCCGAAGTTCATAAGCATTTTGGTGATAAACTATTTACAACTATGATTCCACGTAATGTACGTCTGGCAGAAGCTCCTAGCTACGGCAAATCCATCGCTGAGCATGATAAATGGTCCAAAGGTGCTCGCGCCTACAAACAGCTGACCAAGGAGATTATGAAACATGGCAAATAAAGGACTCGGAAGGGGCTTTGACTCTCTGTTACCGCAAGATTTTGATAATTCTCTTGTAGCGGACGAGAGTGAGCGCATTCAGAAGCTGCTTATTCAGGATATTATTCCTAACAAACAGCAGCCGCGCCGACAGTTTGATGAACAGGCGCTCCAGGAATTGGCGGCATCTATAAAAGAGTACGGTCTTTTGCAGCCGCTCATCGTGACCTACACCAGTGAAGACGGCAAATACATGCTCATAGCTGGTGAGCGACGTTGGCGAGCAGCCCAATTGGCTGGGCTCGACACTGTAGCGGTAATTGTTCGATCCGACGAAGAGCT
>CAZVJS010000053.1:0-4415 GCA_964627365.1 uncultured Candidatus Saccharibacteria bacterium
GCAACCAAAACACCACCAGCTTCCAGGTAAAAGAGGCAACCATCGGACCTATTAGTAACACCATTATTTTGGTGGTACTGATGTGTTTGCTGGGGTTGTTGTATCTGACACAAGTTACCAAGACGAATGCCTATGGTTATCGCTTGAATGACTTGCGCGAGCAACAGACTTCTCTTACTAAGCAACACGATGATCTCGAGGTTGCTGCCGCTCGTTTGCAGGCACTTGATCGTGTCAAAAACAGTGAAGTGGCCAAAAACCTGGTGTCGGTTGCTCCAAGCGGCACAGTAAATTAATTCATCGAAGCAAGCGAAAGGCGAATAATGTGAGGCCCTCGTCAGCCCCGGCTCAGAAAGCATCACACACGCGCATACGAATTTGGTATGGGCTACTTTTGCTTGTCATGGGTCTAGTGGTTATCAAACTATTTTACTTGCAAATTATTAGACATGATTATTACCGCCGGGCGGCCTTACAAGGTCAGCTCAAAGAGTATGAGATCCCGGCTGAGCGGGGAATAATTGCAGCCTACAATGGTAATGACGTTTTGCCAATTGTGCTGAACGAAACCAAATACACTTTGTTTGCTGATCCAAAATTTATAAAAGATACACGCACAGCAGCCGCCCAGATCCAACATATTATTGGTGGCAATGGCAGCGATTATGAAAAGGCCATGAAGCAGGACACCAGATATGCGGTTCTAGCCAAGAAGTTGACCAAAGACCAGAAGGAACAAATAGATAAGCTGAATCTCAAAGGCATCGGAACAAGAGACACAATGTATCGTACCTATCCGCAGGGCGATTTGGCTGCCCAGGTGCTGGGTTTTGTAAATGATGATGGTGATGGAAAGTATGGCGTCGAACAATCCTTGGACGGTGACCTGAAGGGTTCGCCCGGAGAACTAAAGGCGATTACTGATGCCCAAGGTGTGCCACTAGTGACCAATAAAGATAACATCATCACGCAGCCTCAGCCAGGGAAGCGCATATTACTGACAATAGATATTTCGATGCAAAAGCAGCTCCAAGATATTTTGAAGGCCGGCCTGGATGCTGCCAAGTCGGGGTCGGGTAGTGCATTGATTATGGATCCATACACTGGAGCGGTGAAGGCTATGGCGAACTACCCAAGCTACAATCCTGCTGAATTCTTTAAGGTTGATGATGGCTCGGTGTTTAATAATGCAGCGGTTAGTTCGCCGCTAGAAGTTGGTTCGGTGATGAAAACGCTAACTGCCGCCGCGGCCCTGGATCAAGGAGTTGTGACTACAAATTCGACGTATTATGACCCCAGTAAATTTGTAGTTGATGGCTATACCATCAAAAACATTGAAGAAGATGGCGGGCCGGGTACAAGGAGTGTAGCTGATATTTTGCAACTATCACTCAACACGGGCGCGACCTGGCTACTTATGCAAATGGGGGGTGGAGAAATCAATGCCAAGGCACGTAACGCCTGGCATGACTACATGGTAAATCACTATATGTTCGGCAAGCCCACTGGCATCGAGCAGGGCTACGAGGCAGACGGGTCGATTCCGGACCCAAACAACGGCTATGGCCTGAATCTTCAGTACGCCAACACGGCCTTTGGGCAGGGAATGAGTGCAACACCAATCCAGATGGGTGCTGCCTTGTCAGCTGCACTGAATGGGGGTACATACTATAAACCTCACGTTGTAGACACTCTGACTGACTCAAAAGACAATGAAACTAAGACTGGACCAACGGTAGTAAGCAAAAACGTCGTAAAGCCAGAAGTATCAAAAACTCTGCAAAGCCTTATGGAGTATGTGGTTAGTAAAAACCATGCACTATACGGTCTGCCACAGCTGCCGGCAGGCTATAGCATTGGTGGTAAGACGGGAACGGCTGAAATAACCAAACCAGGTGGGGGCTACTATGATGATAGATTTAACGGCACGTTTGTTGGCTTCGTTGGTGGCGACAAGCCACAGTATGTAATTATAGTTCGCGTAAATGAACCTCATGTTTCTGGCTATGCCGGCGCCGGAGCTGCTGCACCAATCTTTTCTCACCTCACGACTATGTTAATAAATAATTTTGGCATTACCCCAAAAGGGCAATAACCGCTATAATATAAGGATCTTACAAGAATCAAAATGAACTCAATATTGTACCTCTCAGTCCAGACAAATACTATTATTCGAATCTTGCTATTGGGCTTTGCCGGCTTTACATTGAGTATGTTGATAACGCCGATCTATACCAATATGGCGTATAAGTACCAATGGTGGAAAAAACAGCGTGAAACCACCCTGACCGGAGAGAAAGCTACCGTCTTTACAAAGCTGCACGCCGAAAAGTTCAAACGCAAGATTCCAACCATGGCCGGTATCATTTTTGTGACGGCGGTTGCTTTGGTGACATTGGTAGCAAACCTTAATCGGACTGAAACCTGGCTGCCACTAGCTGCTTTCGTTGGTGCTGGCATAGTTGGCCTGGTTGATGATTTTATCAATATTCGTGGCAGCGGACTTGGTGTTGCTGGTCTGCCGTCAAAACTAAAGCTTTTGTTAACTACACTCATAGCATTAGTGGGTGGCCTATGGTTTTATAGCAAACTAGATATATCAAGTATCCATATCCCACTCATGACTACGCCTTGGCACTTAGGCTGGCTGATTGTGCCGCTATTTATCTTAGTAGTAGTAGCAACGGCCAATGCCGTGAATATGTCCGATGGGCTTGATGGATTAGCCGGGGGACTGACGGTTACAGCTTTTACTGTGTACGCAATCATTGCTCTGCTTGAGGGGCGCTATGGGATTGCTGGATTCTGTTTGACGTTAGTGGGCGCACTACTCAGTTACACCTGGTTCAATATATATCCGGCGCGGTTTTTTATGGGTGATGTTGGCTCATTTGCACTGGGCACTGCACTTGGTGTGGTAGCTATGCTTACAAATACGGTATTACTCTTACCGATTATAGGAATCGTATTCGTAGCCGAAGCTGGTTCGGTTATTATCAACGTATCATCCAAAAAACTGCGCGGTGGTAAGAAGGTTTTCAAATCCTCACCAATACATCATCATTTTGAAGCCAGTGGTTGGCCAGAGACCAAGGTAACTATGCGCTTTTGGATTATTGGCCAGGTAGCGGCTGGGGCAGGACTGATATTGTTCTTGCTCGGAAAGTATTTATGAGACCGCGCGAGGCTCGCCGTCGGCCTGTCATTCTTGGCAAAGTACAGCGCCGCCGGCACCGTCCGGATTATTGGCTACTACTACTAAGTATTATTTTGCTGGTGTTCGGTCTGATAGTGGTATATGCCATAAGTCCGGGTCTAAGTGTCCAAAAGCACGTAGGCGAAAACTACTTCGTTGGTAAACAACTACTTGCGATCGGGTTGGGTGTGATTGTATTTATGTTGGCTTCAAGAATACCGGTGCAGTGGTGGCGTAGGCTAGAGATACCACTGCTGGTGATAGCTGGTATCGCCGCATTTGCTGTCCGATTTTTTGGAGAGCGGGTGAATGGTGCCTACCGCTGGATACAAGTCGGAGGTTTGTCGTTTCAGGCTGCCGAGCTGATTAAGTTTGCGCTACTGATTTGGTTGGCAGGTTTTCTAACCGATCGTATGCGGAATGGTGAGATTACCAATACCCAGAAAACTCTCAAGCCGATATTGATTGCACTCGGCATTATTGCACTTGTAGTGGGCAAAATACAAAGTGATCTTGGTTCTACGGCCGTCATTGTGGCCATTATGGGTTCAATGTTTTACATCGCCGGTTTCCCGATGAAGCGAATTATGAGTATTGGAGCAGTAATTTTAGTCGCTGCCACTATATTAGTGCTGGGTAGTAGTTACCGACGTCAACGGCTCGACACTTTCTTGAATCCTGGCAAAGATTGTCTTGGCAGTGGTTATCAAGCTTGTGAAGCGCTGATTACAGTTGGTTCTGGTGGAATGTTTGGACTTGGGTTAGGACGTAGCGTGCAGGCTTATGGGTATTTGCCAGAAGCTGCCAACGACTCTATTTTTGCTATCTTCGCTGAAAAGTTTGGCTTTGTTGGCTGCGTGTTGTTACTTGGATTATTTGCAGGCTTTTTCTCTAGGCTTAAACGTATTCTGGAGCGAGCCCCCGATACCTACAGTCAGCTACTAGTAGCTGGCATATTAGCTTGGCTCAGCACACAAGCTCTGATTAATATTGGAGCGATGGTTGGGCTATTACCACTGAAGGGGATCACGCTGCCGTTTATAAGTTATGGCGGTACCAGTATTGTATTTGTGATGGCCGCCATTGGCATTGTCTTTCAAGTTTCACGCTATACGGCTTACAGCGTGAGTTCAACTAACCAGCAGGCAGGAGAAACATATGAAAATAATCCTTACCGGCGGGGGATCAGGGGGGCATATCACCCCAATCCTAGCGGTCG
>CAZVJS010000054.1:0-4408 GCA_964627365.1 uncultured Candidatus Saccharibacteria bacterium
GTCTTTTTAGTGCTTTTACCGTTTTGGATCATCATTTTTGGGTTATTAGGGCTCTACAACAGCACTATTTACGAAAGGCGCTTTAGCGAACTTGGGCGTCTGGGCATTGGCTCGTTCATTGGCATGCTCTTCGTAGTATTTTGGAATTTTTTAGCGACCAATCCAATTCTGCCAGCTCGTTCAGTTCCATTGCTGGGCTTTTTGCTGGCCTTTATCTTTTTGGTGCTGGTTCGTAACATTGCCCGTTGGCTGCGGGGAGTAATGTTTGGTTTTAACTATGGAATTACAAATATTCTTATCATTGGTGACACCAAACTGACCGATGAGCTAGTAGCTTCTCTAATCGTGAGTCGTGTGTCTGGTTACCGGGTTGTTGGTGTCGTTAGTCACAGCGGCCGATTGGCCGAAAAATACCCTAGCCTCAAACGATTTAATAGCTTCGGCGACGCCCTAGAAAACCTGGGCGATAAGATCAATAGCATCATGCAGACCGAGTTGTATTCTGACGAACAAAAAAATCAAGAGATCCTGAGCTACGCCCAAGCTAATCACATTGGTTACCGCTTTACGCCAGGAAATTCTGAGTTGTTTGTGGGAAATATTGATGTCGAGCTGTTCAGATCGTCTATTCCGGTTATTGCCGTGCATCAAACGGCACTATTTGGTTGGGGGCGGATTGTAAAACGGTTGTTTGATATTTTTGTGGCTGGCGTTTTACTGATAATCGCTTCGCCTTTTATGCTAGTCATTGCGTTGATAAATAGGTTTTCGAGTGGTTCGGTATTCTTTCGCCAAACTCGTTTAACCCGCTTCAATCACAAGTTTAGGGTCTACAAGTTTCGCTCTCAGTACAAAAAATACGATGGCACTACTCCCGAAGAAGCTTTTGTCATGATGGGAAAGCCAGAATTAACTAAACAGTATCGAGAAAATGGAGACTTCCTGGATCACGACCCGCGAATTACTACTTTTGGTGGATTTTTGCGTAAAACAAGTTTAGATGAACTACCTCAGTTATTTAATGTTATAAAGGGTGACCTAAGTTTGGTAGGCCCCAGGGCCCTTATCCCAGAAGAACTTAATGTTTCCGACAAACGACACGCAATTTTAAGCGTCAAGTCTGGTCTAACGGGTTTGGCGGTTGTATCAGGGCGGCGCGAGATAACTTTTGAGGAGCGTCGACAGCTTGATGTGTACTATGTGCAGAACTGGAGTTTTTGGATGGATATTGTGATCCTGCTCAAGACAGTTCGGGTTGTTCTTTCTGGTAGCGGAGCAAAATGAAAGACCTGGGAGAAATGAAAGTCGCCATTGTCCATGACTGGCTGTACGGTGGCGGTGCCGAGAAAGTTGTTGAGCAATTACACATTTTGTTTCCAGACGCCCCTATCTACACTTCATTCTGCACCGACGAGTGGCGCCAAAAGCTTGATAACAAAGTTGTAACTGGTTATTTGCAGCACTGGCCATTTTCGGCCTTACGAAGATTTTTACCGGTATTACGCCAACGCTGGTTTCGCAAGTTGGATTTTAGTGGGTTTGACCTGGTCATTAGTAGCTCTGGCAACGGCGAAGCCAAGTTTGTGCGTGTTACCAAACCCGCAATACACATTTGCTATTGCCACGCCCCAACACACTTTTACTGGCGCAAATACAATGAGTATGTCGAACATCCGAGCATGAAGCCCAAGTGGCTGGCTCGCTTGGGGCTGAAACTTCTGGTCAAACCTTTGCGAAAACGTGATTATGCAGCTGCGCAAAATGTAGACTACTTCATTGCCAACTCTTCACACATTCAGGGTGATATCAAAACATTTTATGGTCGCGACTCTGTTGTGATTCATCCGCCAGTAGACATAGAACGCTTTGCGGCAAAAGATAGTACGTCGAGACAAGGATTCATTACTATCGGGAGACTTGTGCCATACAAGCGCGTCGACATTATTATTGAGGCTTGCAACGAGTTGCATTTGCCTCTCAAGGTCGTCGGTTCCGGACCAGACGAAGCCCGCTTGAAGCAGTTGGCCGGTCCAACTATAGAATTCCTGGGTTTTGTACCGAACCAGGACATACCCAATCTACTCGAGTCTGCTGAAGCCTTCATTTTTGCAGCTGAGGAAGATTTTGGCGTGGCGCCCGTCGAGGCCATGGCAGCTGGTACGCCAGTCATTGCCTATAAAGCCGGTGGAGCACTCGACTACGTTATACCTGGCCAGACTGGTGAGTTTTTTTCTTCGCAAAACTCAGAGACACTAGCAGATGCACTAAAAAAATTTGACGATAAATCTTACTCGGCCGAAGCACTAAAACAACAAGCCCAAAACTTTAGGCCTGAAGTCTTCCAGTCCAAATTACGAGAGTTTATAAAGTCTAAGTAATTTCGTGGCCAGTAGCCCGATTTATCCTGGTAGATGAATCGGGCTTGTGCATACCACTTATACCAAAACCTACACCGTAGATCATTTTGATGCCAAACTCTTTACAAACTTCTGTTTCTGGCACGACCTTGGCTGAGCTGCGATCGCCACCATTGGCAAAAATTAATTCATCATTTGGATGCTCTTTAGCAATAATTCTAATCGTCTCAACTACGGTTAAATCCTGATCGATTCCAAGCAAAGCGTCGTCCACATATTTCAGCGCAGTAATCAGCCGGAGGCGATTACGTTCGTCCAGTATAATTTTACCTTTCTTTAGTTTTTGGGCGACGTCATTGTTTACAATCACGATGAGCTTATCGCCCATGCTAGCCCCCTCTTCAATCATGTCCAGATGCCCACCGTGCAACGGATTAAAAAAACCGCTTAAAATTACAATCTTCATAATGTGGCTCTTGAGTTACTTTTTTTCACTTTCGCAATAATAATACCACGTCAAATTAATTAAGATTTCCGTACTATATAATAAGTACGTTAAAGGAGCACGTATGCAAGTAAATCCTCTTATTTTTCGTGGCTATGACCTACGCGGTTTGGTGGATGAAGACCTAAGTCCTGATTTGGCAGTACATTTGGGTAAGGCGTTTGGCAGCTACCTACAAGATCATGGAATAACTGAAGCGGTTGTTGGTCGTGATTGTAGAGCTAGCGGTCCTATTTATAGCGAAAAGTTAATTGAAGGTTTAAATTGGGCAGGCATTGATGTAATCGATATTGGTATGCAGCTTGTTGGAACTTTTTACTGGTCTCAGTATCACCTAAATCGGCGCGGTGGTGTTTACGTAAGCGCTTCACATAACCCGCCACAATATAATGGTTTTAAGTTTGCGAACGACTTTTCAGAAACTCTCGTAAGCGACGGTATGCAGGAGTTACTACGACGTGTTCAAGAGGAAGATTATCAGCAAGGTGCAAAGCCCGGAACTGTTAGAAAGGAAGATATTCTGCCTGCATATTTTAAAGATCTTCTGGGACGGCTGCATGTAGAAAAGCCATTCAAGGTTGTAGTAGATCCGAGTGCTTCAACCGCTGGTATGGTTGCGCCGGATCTATTGCGTCAAGCTGGCTGTGAAGTTATTGAATATAACACCACGGTTGATCCAACCTTTCCGCTAGGAGTAGCTGACCCAACCGAAAGTCGTGTAGCCGAGCGTGTTAGCCAAGAGGTAAAAGAAAGTGGGGCAGAGCTTGGGTTTACCTATGATGCCGACGGAGACCGGATTGGTGTGGTTGATGAAAAGGGCGGGATCATTTGGAATGATGTTCTGGTAGCCTTGCTTGCAACTGATGTACTAAAAGACCATCCTGGAGCTACCATTATGTACAACACACTCTGTTCCAAGGTTGTTCCTGATGCGATTACACAAGCAGGTGGTAAACCTTTTATGTGGCGAACAGGCCACTCATTCTTAAAGAAAAAGAACCAAGAAGTTAAGGGTGCATTTATTGGTGAATTGTCGGGTCACTTCTTCTTTTCGGCTGACTTCTACAATCATGATGACGGGCTCTATACAACTTTGCGTTTGCTTCAGTACCTCTCACGAACAGGCAAGAGCCTTTCTGAGGAAGTGGCAGCACTGCCCCAATACGTTTCTAGCCCAGAAGTTAAAGTTTACTGTGATGATGCAAAAAAAGTTGAACTCGTGAGTCGCCTTGCTCCAATTCTGCGCAAAGACTTTCCTGCGGCTGAGGTCATTGATGATGAACGGGCTGGCGACGGAATCCGTTTAGATCTGCCCGATTCAATGTTTGTCGTGCGATATTCCCAAAACGGACCCTATCTAACCATAAAATTTGAAGCCAAAACTCAAGAAAAATATGAAGAGTTACGTGACTACATTTCCAAGTTGTTGCACGCACAGTCTGAAATTGATTGGAAGTCAGATATTAGTGTGAATGCCGAAGCCCTAGAAAGCTAAATAAGGTATACTTTATCTGATGAAAGTACTTGTGACTGGCGGTGCTGGGTT
>CAZVJS010000055.1:0-4135 GCA_964627365.1 uncultured Candidatus Saccharibacteria bacterium
CCCGAGACTGTCGCACAACATTGGTAATCATAACTGTTACTACTAAAGAAACTGCAAAATACAGTACTTTACGACTACTGGGCATAAGAGCTTTCATATCATCTATATAGTAGCCGTGTAGCAGCAAATCAAGCAAATTTTTGCGAGTTTGCCGTCTATGGCATGGACTTTTTTAATTTTTGTTTTATTGTAGTGTAGTAATGAGTGGCTCGTCTTCCCCAGAAGAGATACAGCGGCAAATCGACACCCGTGACCTGTTAAACTTGGCAATTTGGCAAAGAGTTTATGAGTTAATCTCCCAAAGCCTAGCAAAGAAGATGACGGCACCTGACGCTCCTGAGAGTGCCACAGTGATAGCTCAGAGTACAAAACAAGAAGAGACTATGAAGTTACCTTGGCTGTATGCCGAGGCTGACCCACCACTAAGTGAAAGAACTTTAACAAATATAGGCAAAGTTTCTGCAGAAGGAGACGATAGATATGAATACTTAGTAATGAGTGTGTCCATTGGCCGAGCCATCCTGCGAAACAATATCAGAGCTGGAGCATATGACACATATAATCTTTTCGAGACCGGTAAACTGGCAAAGCAAGTGTTCGTTGGCTTTCCCGAAGACGAAATGCCACTTAAGCTAGGAGAAACTGAAGATATCGGTCTGATAGACAGACAACGTCTGTTGACCGAACTACAGGACATCGAATCGATTGTTTAGCTAGTAGCTTGTTGGCTGTTTGTGGTCGGAGGTGTCGTGCTATTGGTGTCAATAGTAGTCTGGGCAACCGGCAATGCCGCTCTCGTTAAAATGAAGTACTCGTCTCTAATGGCTGTACGCAAAAATTCCTCATTACCCTTTCCTAAAAGATAAGAACCAGCGAAAAACATTCCTGCTTCTTCCTCAGTTATCCTGCCTACAATATCCATAGTTCCATCAGGCGGAGAATCAACCGTAGGATTGGTAAGTGCCGATTCAAATGCACGTCTATATGGAGTACCGGCACTCGCTAAGCCATCCAAAGCAATATGACGCTCATCGGCAACTTCCACCAGAATCTTGGCATACCTAACCACCTCCTCTGGCGCTATCTCTCTGAAATACTCCCTAGCATTCATAAAATATTCACTCTCCCTAAGCCGTTGAATCAACTGCTGTAAATTATTATAAAGAAAATTGTCAAAATTCGCTCTGGGAGCTCAGTGCTACTAGATTAATAGTCGACATCCAGCCATCTGGCGGAAAGCGCCGGAGATGGACTTCCATGAGTTCATTAATTTGGTCTTCCATGGTCGGATGAGCTTCCAATAAGCTAGAGAGTACTTTGCCAGGATCTTCAAAGCCATCACCCTGGGCGTATTTGCGGTAAGCCGTAATGGCCTCGTAGACATCAGCCACTGCCAAGTATTGACCCAGCCACTGTAACTCAGGATCTTCAAGATCAACCAAATCCAGAACTCCTTCGGCCTCCAGAGCTTCAAAACCAGCCTCGTCTGGATATTGAGCTCGTGACTCATTGTGGCAATGGTGCGTCAATACAAGTTCCGGCACTAAGCGGCGGTACTTATCAACTGCTTCGTCACGAAAGAGGTTAACGGCCATCAGATAGCCAATCTGCGGATGCAGTTTAATGGCTGTAAAACGCCGGTCTGAACTAGCTGCTTCACGGGCGACCTTAGCCGCATCCCCTGCCACCGGGTTCACGATTTCCAAATCAATTCCAGTCTTACCGATGTCGTGCATGATCGAACTCATGGTCAGCAATTTCTTGTGTTCATCGCTTAATTGGTCGTGCTCAGCTAAATGAGCTGCCAGCATGCCGACTTGAATAACATGCTTAAAGGTATCTGGATCATGATTAATGAGCTGCCTCATGCCTTCAGCCACGCGCCAGTCCTCTGCAGCATCCAGAACCTCCGTTTTGACGGTATTGTGTACCGGGAATGTTGCAATAACATCAATTAACTCATCGTGTATTGATTCTGGTGTTTCGAATTGACGAAAGTGCAAATTGTTACCCTCACTTTAGCAATGGAATTATATAGCACGCCATTACATAGATTAATTGCTAGTGGTTTACTTTTTGATTTCTCGTCGTGTTTAAAAAATTCAAGGAATCTTTTTCTGAATAACCCGCGGCGTTTTAACTCTTTCCAAATTAAAAAATTTGGAAACTTTCACATATTAAAATGCTTCAAAAAACACAACACCACTTCACTAGTTAACCCCTTATGGTTAGGTGAATCTGTTGAGCTAGGACTTTTTTTGTCAGCAAAATATTGTGAAATTGTAGTTATACACAGGCGCAAATTGACGGTCATATGTTTTGTTTTATTATACGTAACTAAGGCTTCTCTAGGACTGAGATGCTTTCGAGACAAGGAAGTGCCAACGCCGTCATTTGGAGGTCACTGTGACGACAATCAGGGCCAATTGCCCTTCATGTGGGGACGTCCAGCTTGTGGCGGACGATCTCACGGTTCGCGTTTGCGCGGACGACGATCGAGGTTCGTACTGCTTCCAGTGCCCAGAATGCCGGGGTGCGGTTGCCAAAGAAGCAAGTCGGCGTATCGTCGACCTGCTGGTCAGTAGTGGCGTTCGCATGCAAGTCTGGCGGTTGCCGGCCGAGCTCACGGAGACTCGCGTTGGTGAGCCTCTAGCGCCCGACGACCAGTTGGACTTCCACCTGTTGCTGGAAACTGACGACTGGTACGAGCAGCTCACGTCGGAGGTCCGACGCAGCCTCAAGAGCTAGGTGATGGGACAGGGTGAGACCGTGTGCAACAAAAGTTTTAGCCGTGCACACGGTCTCCCCAACACCCCTCTTCTACTTCCTTGTCTCAATTCACTTCAACAAATATGTCGTTGCGAGCAGAAAGTTATAGAGCATAGGCAACGTTTGTTCTGATGAGCTGAAAACAGCGAAAAGTGAATCTATTAGAGATCCCGTTACTTTATCTTTTCAATGTTTGACTAGATTAAGGGCAAGCGTTTCCGGCATAGGTTGGCGATGTGCCAATCCCGTGGTTGGGACCCCCAAGGCTAGCGATAAACCTGTCGAAGGCTTTGCCTGCGTCGGTTGCCGTCCCCTCAGATCCTTTAATAGCCGGGGTACCATAACTAGCCGACCAACCCCACTCTGTATTAGAAGAACCTGGATATGCCGTAGCAACAGACTGGCCTGCCGTTACAGACGTACCTGCAGGCAGAGGGTTACTAAGCGCCTCGGCTATATATATACATTTGCCTGACTGGGGGCCACTGGTAAGTTTGATGTGCATGTAATATCCTCCTCCATTTGGCGGCCAACCCGGCTTGCCAACCTGTAAAATGGTTGCGTTACAGGGCACTCTAACCGGCAAATTGCCATTTGGAGCGTAATCAACACCTTGATCCATTCGTAATAGTGTCCAGGGTTCATTCGGGTAGCCAAATGGGTTTTTGCAACCGCCGCTAGCAATTAGCCCGGTTTTCCAAGACCACAATGCTTTACCACTCGGATCTATTATCACCAAGTTGCCGTCGTTTTGGATTACCACCCGATTTGCGCCCTTATTTTGCGTACCACTATTCCAAATTGCATGACCAAAACAATCTATTATCACCAAGTTGCCGTCCGTTCTCTGAAAGATAACGTGTTGTGCGCACTTGCCATTAGTACCGGTTGCCCAAAGTGCAGCCCCGCTGGGGGCGAAGGCTACAGCATTACCGTCAGTACTCTGAAAATACCACGAATCCCCGGCGCCCGACGATATCTTTTCGCCGCGAGACAAACTTTCGCCAAGTCGCAATTGATTTGGGAAAGTTGACGCTCCACTCGCCAATGTTGCGGGCAGATTACGGCAAGTAGAATCACAGCCAGCAAAATCCTGGACAATATAAGTTAGCCCATTAGGGGCTTTATATGCCCCAACCCCCACGTACTTAAAATGATATGGATAACCTGTGGGGTACGCCGTGCACGCTGAATTATTAGGAACTCGCGTGTCTAGAATGTTGGATCGGTCGCCGCAAGCTACCGAAGCAACGGCGGTCCTTGTTCCACAAGGTGTCGTTAACGGCACGGTAATAGTGGTCATTACTAACCACGAGTGACATTCGGTATCTTGGGCCATCATGTTCTCGGCAACAGCATCAACTTG
>CAZVJS010000056.1:0-3890 GCA_964627365.1 uncultured Candidatus Saccharibacteria bacterium
TAAAAACAAAAACAGCAAAATGGTAGACTAGAAGTAGATGATTGAGGCGTTTTCTCATGACGGTGAAGCTGAGCCAATAGGCATTAAGTCAGAACAGGCTGGCCACCCTGATATAATAGACAATTTTCCTATCATATCCCCTGAGCCATTTGTTGCACCGGCTAGCAGGCGGATAGGTTCCGTCCTTAAAGGCGTACTTCCTAAAAGTACTGGCCCGGTAGAGTGTAGTGACGGTCAGGGGAGTATGAATGAGCTTTTCTTTTCGACGGAACTTGATGATGTTGCTCAAGCAATGGCGACCTGCAGAAGATGTCTCATAATAGACTCATGCTTAGAAGGAGCCTTGGAGAGGCGAGAACCAGCAGGCATCTGGGGAGGTCGTCTTTTTAGGAACGGGCAAATCGTTGAAAGCAAACCAATAGGCCGACCACCAAATAAGAGCGATTGAATAGAGTGCTAGAATAAAACCATGGAGTTATGGCACGCCGGTTTTGCCGTCAAAGACTTAGAAGAAGCGATTGAAACTTGGGAAGGACTTGGCTTTAAGGTTGCTCAAAAATTTGAGAAGGACGAGCCCGCGGCTCATGCTGCGTTGATGATAGATAAGACAAGCCATGGCGTAGAGCTGTGGCAATTTACTGGTGACTCAGAGCTAAATAAATTTATTGGTCGGCATGTTGCTTTTAAATGCGACGATGTTAACAAAACCTCGGCGTATTTGAAGGAACATGGGTTTAGTGAGGTAATTCCATATACCAAAGGTGTCATCGTAAATTATATTTTCTTACAGGACAGTTTAGGTACATACTTTGAATTAGCTGAAGTAAAAGAAGGGACTTGGTAGATGATTAAGGACGATCAAGTGGAATTAGTAATTCGCGAATATCTGCCGGAGATAATTCATATGTCTTTAGCAACCTGTGCCGGTAATAAGCCATGGGTGTGTGAGGTCCACTACGTGTACGATGATGAATTAAATATTTACTTTCGTTCGCTTCAGTCTCGGCGGCACAGTCAGGAAATTAAACAGAACCCAAATGTGGCAGGAAACATGGTCATACAACATCACATAGGCGAGAAACCACGCGCAGTTTACTTTGAGGGGCTAGCAGAACTAATACAAAACATTGGTGGAGATCACCCGGCATATCAACTCTATTGTGAGCGCTTTGGGACTGGCCCGGAGATTTTAGATGAGGCCATGAAAGATGATGGACACAAGTTTTATAAAATTAACGTCTCGACATTTTACTTATTTGATAGCCGTGAGTCCAGCCCCAGCCAAAAGTACGTCTTGCAGTGGCACCAATAGAGCTGAGTATACCTATACACGCAATTCAAGAAAGTGCTATTATTAAGACAAGACAAAGACACTGAATAAATTATCATAATTAAGGAGGAAACCATGTTAGCGGATAGTCCAGTTTGCGCAACAATTGCGGTAAAAGATTTAGATGCAGCGAAAAAATTTTATGGAGACACTTTGGGGCTGAAAGATCCAAAGGAAGACGCGGCCGGTGGTTTATTGTACAAGAGTGGCGGTGGTAGCGCTCTATATCTCTATCAATCAGAATTTGCAGGAACAAACAAAGCAACCTACGCAGCTTGGAATGTGTCCGATGTTGCTGCTGTCGTCAAGGAGCTTAAGGGCAAAGGAGTCAAGTTTAATACATTTGATATGCCTGGGCTAACTTGGGAAGATGAAGTGGCCGTGATGGGTCCATCTAAGGCGGCGTGGTTTAATGATCCTGACGGTAATATTCTGAACGTCGTTAGTGGCATGTAAGCATGGCAGCAGTAAAACAAGCCTGGGACTTTTCGGGGCTCAAAGCAATCTTTTTTAATGGTACGCTAGCAAAATCCCCAGAACCAAGTCACACCGATTTGTTAATACAGGTCAGTGCGCAAATCATGAAAAAGCATGGTGTTGATGTAGAAGTTATTCGCACAATTGATCACGACATTGCTACTGGGGTCTACCCGGATATGCGAGAGCAGGGGGCCAAAACCGATGAATGGCCAAAAATATATAAGCGCGTCGAAGCGGCTAATATTCTGATTTTAGCCGGCCCTATCTGGCTCGGCGACAATAGTTCGATGACCAAGAAAATTATTGAGCGATTGTACTCTTGTTCGGGATTATTGAATAAAGCCGGGCAGTACGCCTACTATGGCAAAGTCGGTGGTTCGCTCATTACTGGAAACGAAGACGGAGTTAAGCATTGCACTATGAATACGCTCTACAGTTTGCAGCATCTCGGGTGTGTTATCCCGCCGCAAGCTGATGCCGGCTGGATTGGTGAAGTCGGACCGGGGGCCAGCTATGGCGACAAACAGGACGATGGTTCTAGAACGGGGCTGGATAATGATTTCACAAATCGCAACACAACGTTCATGACTTGGAACCTGATGCACCTAGCAAAAATGTTAAAGGACGCCGGCGGTATCCCAGCCTATGGCAACCAACGCAGCAAATGGGACGCGGGTGCCCGGTTTGATTTCGAGAACCCAGAATATCGTTAAGCCAAGAATCTGAAAATTAGGAGTAGAATAATAACGTGTTAAACCCGAACTTTGTTATTTTCGGCGCCGGGCTAAATTTTATTGGGACTCTTAGCTACTTAACTGACACCATAAAAGGCAAAACAAAGCCTAATCGGATATCATGGTTTATGTGGGCTTTAGCGCCACTAATCGCGTTTGGCGCTGAGCTTCATGAAGGTGTCGGCATACAGGCATTGATGACATTTATGACCGGTTTCGGACCTTTGTTGATATTCACTGCTTCTTTTCTCAACAAAAAGTCGATCTGGCAACTTACCAGATTTGATTATGCATGTGGCGGTCTATCGCTTTTGGGATTAGCTTTGTGGCTGCTTACTCGCCACGGGGATATTGCAATAGCCTTCAGCATCGCTGCCGATGCACTGGCTGCAATTCCTACAATTGTAAAATCCTATAAAGCACCCGAATCAGAGAATTGGAAAGCATTCGGGTTGGCAGGCGTGAGCGCCGGGATAACCATTTTAACTATCAAGGATTGGAACTTTGCTACTTACGGATTTCCAATTTATATTTTCCTCATATGCGCCTTGTTCTTCGTACTCATTAAATTTAAGTTAGGCAATCGATTATCGCGGCGCGTCGTAGCCTCCTAAGGGAGTTTAAGGTTATAAAGCTGCAGATGTTATGATTAACCATAGAATGAATCAGAAGAAACCAAATACTTACGCCTTTATTGACAGCCAGAACTTAAACCTGGGTGTGCAAAAGATGGGTTGGAAAATGGATTGGCGTAAGTTCCGCCAGTATTTGGCCAAGGAATACGGAGTTACGCAAGCCTACATGTTTATTGGTCATGTCCCTGAATTCGAAGACATGTACGTTCATATGCATGAACTCGGCTACCTCGTAGTGTTGAAGCCCACGAGTGATTTGAGTAAGCCGCATCCTGAGGCCAGAGATGAAACAGCAATAGATAAACCTGAAGAAAAAAAGCCTATCAAGGGCAATATCGATGCCGAGTTAGTGTTGTGGGCTATGAAAGAACTCAAAAACTATAACAAAGCTATCATTGTCAGTGGAGATGGTGATTTTTACTGCTTAGCAGAATACCTTGAAGAAATAGGCAAACTTGGCTATATCATGACACCGAACTGGCAATATTCTGGGCTGCTCAAACGCTTTGAACCAAAGATCGTGAGAATCGATAAATTACGTCGGCAATTATCATACGGCACCATGCGTAAAAAATCCGCTTAGCGTATACGTTATAATAGCGTCAATGGATAAACGCGTTTTTCCCAAAGACTTCCTGTGGGGTGCCAGTACAGGTGCACATCAAGTTGAAGGCGGTAACCTTAACCAATGGACAGTTTGGGAACTGGCCA
>CAZVJS010000057.1:0-3788 GCA_964627365.1 uncultured Candidatus Saccharibacteria bacterium
GATTGTTTGCCAAAAAACTCGGCAATATATTCAGCAGAGATAAAGAATGGCTGCAACACGTACCACAGAAAAAAGTTACCGACTGAACCCAGCCACCAGAGTTTAAAACCATGGATTTTTAGTGAAAGGGGCCATCGCTCCATGTGTTTGTGCACGCTTTTTCGGTCTGTCCAGATGCGCTTGAGGGCAACACCAACCCGTAAATTCTCTTGATACCGCGTTTTATATCCTAATTTGTTGAGATGAATAGCTAAGTCAAGGTCTTCGTGAATGTCATCTCGCATACAGACTTGCGGCCTTACTTCTTTCCATAGTTTGGTGGGAATAGCCATGTTAGAACCCCATAAGATATAAAAACCGGTGATGAAACGGTTCAGACGGTAAGCCAACTGGCCCATGATCCAGCCATTTAA
Source organism: uncultured Candidatus Saccharibacteria bacterium (assembly GCA_964627365.1). GTDB lineage: Bacteria > Patescibacteriota > Saccharimonadia > Saccharimonadales > CAZPPF01 > CAZPPF01. Next base: position 414 of record CAZVJS010000057.1, read on the forward strand.
ACGTGGCATTCTGAAGTTATAAAAATACGCCCCGCCGGTGATTCCGTAGTTTTGGTGCTTGTCATGACCGTAAAAGTGCTGGATTCTTGATACCCAGTTGTGTGGCAAGATTGAATCTCCATCGATCCGAGCAATAATATCGTTTGTGACATGGTCAAATCCTTTTGTCCTGGCATATACAATGCCCTGGCGTGATTCATTCAAAATTGTTACAAATGAATAGCTTTTAGCAATCTCAATGCTTTTATCTCTGGAATTATTATCTACCACAATGACTTCATCGGGCTTAACAGTTTGCGCTGCAATAGAATCAAGACAAGCCCTCAGATGGTTTTCTTCGTTGTAAACTGGTATAACTATTGATAATGTTAATGGTTTTTTATGGCTCACTGACACGATAGTAACAGATGAAGACACCCAAAGGAAAATCCGCCGAAGGCACCAAACTCCGTAAATTGCTCAACGAGCATTCCGGAACTAAGGAAAAGCGCCTTCGTACCCGAATCCTGCACCACTTACGGTTCGAGAAACCACGCTATTGGTGGAAAGAAAGGCGGGTCTGGCAAAAGATATGCCTACTATTCATTACTTTCGTAATGCTTGTTGTGGGCAGCATGTATGGAATCGCCCAATGGTACCTCTGGAAACACAGAGGTGAGCCACTGGAATATGGTGTCACGTTTTCACCAGACTATGCAGCCTATTTTGGCATGGATCCACAAGATACAATGCGGGCAATACTTGGTGATCTGGGCGTGCGACATCTACGCCTAGTTAGCTACTGGGACGACATTGAAGCCACCAAAGGAACCTACGATTTTTCTCAGCTAGATTGGCAGTTCAAACAAGCCGAAGCCGCTGGCGCTAAAATTAGTCTGGCGGTGGGTCTTAGGCAACCCCGTTGGCCAGAATGCCACCAACCTGGGTGGGTCAACGATGAATCCAAGGACGTATGGTACCCACAGCTTAAGAACGTCATGTCAGCTGTTATTGAGCGTTACAAAAATAGCCCGGCGCTGGAGACCTATCAGCTAGAGAATGAATTTTTCCTGACCGCTTTTGGCGAATGCAAGGACTTTGACAGGCAACGACTGATTGAAGAATTCAACCTAGTCAAGAAACTTGATCCAAATCATCAAGTTATTGTCAGCCGAAGTAATAACGCCATTGGCTTCCCGGTAGGACAGCCGACACCCGATAAATTTGGTGTTTCTGTCTATAAGCGGGTGTGGGACAGAACCATTACCAAGCGCTACTTTGAATATCCGTTTCCGGCCTGGTTTTATGCGTTCTTGGCCGGTGGTGGGGAGATTTTGACTGGCAAGGACATGATTATTCACGAATTGCAGGCTGAAGCCTGGCTCCCAGATGGCTACGACATGCGTACGGCACCCCTAAGCGAGTTATACAAATCCATGAACCCACAAAGGCTGCATGATAGGTTTGAGTACGGTAGAGCCAGTGGCATGCATACCGTTGATGCCTGGGGTGTGGAATGGTGGTACTACGTAAAAGTCCACTACGGCAACCCGGACCTTTGGAATGCCGCCAAAGAAGAATTTACAAAATACCAGTATCAGGAACTATACCGCTAGTATCTTAGGACATATTTGTAGCGTGTTGTCTATGAATATCATCTGTTTACTGGTACAATAGCCCTTATGGCAAAAAAGAAGCCCAATACCGCAAAAGTTATCTCTAACCGCCGAGCTCGATTCGATTACGAGCTGGGTGATTCTTTGGTGGCGGGCATAGAACTGACCGGAGGAGAGACTAAAGCGCTTAGAATGGGCCATGGTCATTTGCGAGGTTCTTACGTAACTATCAAGGATGATGAACTGTGGCTTGTTAATGCAACTATAGCTGGGAGTAGTGGTATTCAGATCAGTGAGACTGACCAGACACGTAGCCGCAAACTCTTGGCCAAAAGACGTGAGATTAACAAGCTTATTGAGGCAAAACAACAGGGCCTAACCATTGTGCCACTAGAATTTCTAACTGGAGGACGGTTTATTAAGCTGCGAATATCAGCCGGAAAAGGCAAGAAACGGTACGATAAGCGTCAAACGCTAAAAAAACGCGAAGAGCAGCGTACAATAGCCCAAGCAGTCAAAAACTCCTCTAAATAATTGTCATCAGGGTGGGCCTCCGTTATAATTTCACAGTCGTATTGGCTCCAGCTAATCCGGGGTAGCTCAATGGTAGAGCAAGAAGCTGTTAACTTCGAGGTTGCTGGTTCGAGTCCAGTCCCCGGAGCCAAAGTTCTTATGCTTATTTGACCTCTGTTTTTCAGAGGTCTTTTATTTTGTTTGGTATGATATATGCATGTCAGTTGATACAGCGCCGAAGGGCGATATCCAAGCAACACCCGAAAGCCATATTCATAATATTGAATTGAATTATATTTTTTGGTATCACGACTCAATGGAACTTGTACCTAAGGTCATTGATGCAGCCAACGATTCAGACATAGTGCTTTTCGAACAATATGGTGGAAGCCCTGAACTTCGTGACGCCAATCAAAATTTAGTCAATGATTTGTGGAGTGGCGTAGATATTAGCACAATTGATAACTTTCCGGATACTCCAACTGGGAATGTTATGAAGGCCTTTGCAGCAACAGGTAAAGAGGCTTATTTCATAGATGCCCCGAACAATCTTGAAGATATAGCAGCAATACATGAGGAGCAAGGGGATGAAAACCGTAAACTCAATGAAATGTTCTATGATGCTCCCTCAGAAAAAATTGCTGCACAGCTTAGCAGTGTCGCTCTCTTAACTAGTGATCGGGATCGGCGTCGTGACCAACTGATGCAAAAGCAAATTCAAGAACTCATTGGTAAGCAAACCCAGGACAAACGAATTGCTATATTAGTAGGTGCATCTCACTCACCAATTTCACATAAGAAGCTTGAGCTACCTCATTACAATGTCCAAGCGCACCGCACATGGCTCGACCAAAATGAAAATACTCCTCCAGTAAAATTTCATTTTGATGCTACTAACGAACTCGTCCGAGAGTATTACTTAGCAGACGAAGAGCCATCGCCCGAGCGCATTAAACAGGTTGTAGCCACCCGTTATTTGGATGGATATATGCAAATACATCCCGGAATTAAGGCTGTCTTATCAGATACAGATAAAGACGGCCAAAACTTGCTCTCTTCTATTGATGAAATCTGCTTAAAGCAAATTGATAGACGTCAAAAATTTGAATTAATAGATAATTTACTTGGTTCCACCTCTAACGTAGATATCACTGAGCTAAAGGATTCAGTGGAAGAAGTAGCCGCATAAGTTCCAAACGCGTCCACTAGGGGGAGCCAAGCATAAGCACAATGTTATTATGGGTCAGTGAAGCTTTTAGACTGTTTA
>CAZVJS010000058.1:0-3731 GCA_964627365.1 uncultured Candidatus Saccharibacteria bacterium
TTACGCTTTTCTTGGCCAGACAAACATTATTCGGATAGTGAGTTACCAACCGTTACAGTGGCAATACCAGCCCGTAACGAAACCAGTGAGTTGGCCAACTGCCTAGATGCTTTAGTACGAAGCGACTACCCAAAGTTAGAAATATTGGTATTGGATGATTGTTCACAAGACACAACTTCTGAGGTTATCCGAGGTTATGCGCAAACTGGCGTGCGTTTTTTGCACGGTGCCGAGCCAAAAACCGGTTGGATAGCCAAAAACCAAGCCTATGATCAGCTGGCTCAAGCTGCCAACGGAGATTACGTTTTGTTTCTTGGGGTTGATACACGGATTGGCATCAAAGCCATTCGATCTTTAGTAACGCTGGCTTTAACTAAGAACAAACAAATGATCAGCGTACTTCCACTTCGCGGTAGTACATCTTTCGGGCAATCCTTCATTCAACCGATGCGTTATTGGTGGGAGTTGGCTTTGCCCCGTAAGTTGTTTAATAAACCGCCAGTTTTAAGCACCTGCTGGCTAGTTAAACGATCCGTGGTCACCGGTAGTGGTGGTTTTGCAGCAGTAAGCCAATCGGTGCTTCCGGAAGCTTACTTTGCCAAGAAGTTAATACGCCCGAATGCTTACAGCTTTATAAGAAGTAGTGGTGATTTGATGGTTAGCAGTTATAAAGGCTTTCGTGACCAGCTGGATCGGGCGGTTCGTTTACGTTACCCAGAGCTGCATCGGCGCCTCGAACTAGCAGGATTATTATCCTTACTTGAGTTACGATTTTTATTCTCTCCATTTGTTTTAGTTCCTGCTAGTTTGTTTGGGCTAGTACCTAGCGTAGTTCTGTGGCCAGCCGCAGCAGCCAGCGCGCTATTAATTGTGGCTCATCTGGTCATTTTATCGGCCATCGGTCAACCGCTCACTATATCGAGCCTTATTAACTTTCCGGTAGTTGTCATAACAGAACTAATTCTTGGGAATATATCGATGTTACGTTACGAATTTTCGACAGTCGATTGGAAGGGCCGCAATATTTGTATTCCGGTTATGCGGCGGCCAGTTCGTCAGCCTTTGGCTGAGCCAAATTCGGAATAAAAATTGAAAACGTTGAACCCTTATTGAGCTCACTCTCTAGATTGATGTCGGCACCCAGCATCTTGGCGAGCTTAGCTGTGACGTATAAGCCTAGCCCGGTGCCCTTACTTCTTTGTGTACGAGCATCGTCAGAACGGAAAAACTTATCAAAAACTTTAGCTTTGTCACCCTGGCTTATCCCAATACCAGTGTCCACCACCGTAAACATCACGCCAGTTTCTTGCTTTCGGGCACCGATGGTAACGCTTCCGGCCTCAGTGTACTTAATAGCGTTAGTAACAAAGTTTTGCAGCACTTCACGCACATACAGCCGGCTAGAGTGTAGTAGTTCCAGGCTGGGATCGATTTGAGTATGCAGAGCCAGCCCCTTCGCCTCAGCATCTTTGCGGTAATTATCAGCTAGTTCATCCACCAATTCGTGGGCATTTATATCCTCTGGCTCAACCTTCAATACCCCTCTCTCAGCACGCGAAAGTGTTGCCAAATCCTCTATTAGGCCAGTTAGAAAAATTACCTGGTCGTGAGCCTGTTTGAGTGCAACTTTGATTTTGTCCACATCAGCTTCTTTTTCAGCAATTAGTTGAGCATTACTGATGTTTCCTTCAACAATCGCCACAGGGTTTCTGAGTTCGTGACTAACTACACTAATAAAGTCATCACGCTCCTCTTCAAGCGACTTCTCTCGGGTAATGTCACGCATTAGTAACACATGGCCTTGTCCAGCATTTTTGCCGTAACCCAAATGAACGGGTGCAATGCTCAGATACAAATTGATCATACTGCCATCCCGGTAAACCAGGCGATAGTCACGAGTTGAAAAAACCGTTGGAGTAGTTTGAACTAACTGCCCAACATCGACAGTGTTATTACTTTTGTCGATTAGCTTCACCAAACCACTGAGTTTTTGACCTTCCATGGAGTTGTTAAGGTCGAGTAAGTTCAGTGCCTCGCCGTTGTTAACTACTACGGCACCATTTTCGTCCAGTGCCACAACGCCATCGGCCATACTATTGATCAAACTATTAAGTCGTTGACGTTCCAACTCAACATCTAAACTCGATGCTACTGGGGTTTGATCTGCCATATCAGCTATTATGCCATATGGGTTGCAAATCGCTCATGCTAAAAGGCTGGTTGGTGGGTACGGAGTTGCTTTCGGTAGTTTTTTGCCCCTGGCAGACTAGCCTCAAAGCGTTTCCAAAAGTCAGGTCCATGATTATGAATTTGAGTATGTACGAGCTCATGGATTAATACATAGTCAATCAAAGACCAGGGTAATTGCATAAGGAAGATATTGAGAGTGATGTCGGCCTGTGGGCCGCAGCTACCCCATCGTGATTTTAAACGCTTAACTGATACTGATCGATATTTGAAGCCATGGGCATTAGCCAAATCTTCTAGGCGTCTGAACAATAGTGCTTCAGCTTGTTGTTTCAGAGCACGACGGGCTGCCCGTTCGGCTGCGGCCTGAACGCTTGGTGAAGTTATTTGCTGCTCAGATGGATAACTAATACGTATCTCTGTGCCTTTTATTCTTGATTTGGCGACTGTGGCAGCAGCTGGAACAAACAATAACCTGTGAGCTTTACCAATCAGTTCGCCTTGGGCAAATAGTTTGGAGGGCCGTTGGTGTTGTTTAATCCATTCTTTCTTGGACTTAGCAAACGAAATACCCGCCTGGTATGGTACCCAAGGCGGCAAAGTAACTCGCACCGAACTATCGGCATTAATAGTTACACGGATGCTCTTGGCACCTTTGCGTTTTATGAAATTAACTGTCCCTATTTCGGGCAATTCAATTTGCTTGCTAGCCATAGATTTATCCTAACGGATCACGATGTTGCGGCGGCTCATATCAACCCGGCCAGCTGCTGGATTCGGTACTAAGTTAACCAGCCCAGGCTTGGCGACGTTGGAAGTCATTTGATCAGAGGCTATCAAGCCCAGTTCATACATTTTCTTCACGACCGCGCCACGCTGAGTGTTAAAGGTGTGCTTACCGCTGATCACAATATAGTCTTCGGTGATGTGTGGGTTTTGCATTTGCCCAATAACAGTCTCAAATCCAGCTCTGTCATACGATGCAGCGTACTTATCATCTGTCTTACGACGGTCACGTTGGCCCAAACGTGCCAATGCGCTCTCTGTATCAATCTGTAGCCAGATAAGCACTGGCTGAGCTTTTACTTTGCGCGCAACATCACGCAAACGGCGACGTTCAGCCAAACGCATGGTATTTACGTCGTAAATAACGCTAATTCCAGATTTCAAGAACTCCTCAGTCATGTACAACGAAAGATGAGTAACGACGTCGTTTTCTTGTTTATCGTGGCGCGGATCGTCAAAAAGTTCACCACGAATCCGATCTCCTTGGACATGAGCAGCGTGAATCGTCTCCGAAAGCTGGCGTGCAAAATGAGTCTTGCCGGCTCCGGGAAAACCATACAACAAAATCAACAACGGCTTAGTAGGAATGAGTTTTGCCATGTACCTCTAGTTTATATCAGATTTGACTTCTTTTGAAAAGAGTTTACAGATACATGACAACTACGCGCTCATGCATTATTATTAATCTGTTCATATTTCGACTAAGGGGCATAGTACAACGGTTAGTATAAAGGTCTCCAAAACCTTAGATCGTGGTT
>CAZVJS010000059.1:0-3730 GCA_964627365.1 uncultured Candidatus Saccharibacteria bacterium
TATTTGCATTATTTGACTTTTATTACTTTCCATTCCATTTATATATTTTTCCCTACCCGCCTGCCTTTTTGTGATATTTGACACATTCCCTTTTGTGTATGTTAGTATAGTTTCTTCACGCAAATACATCTTTTCTAATATATGAACATTTTGCGAACACCGAAGGGGAGAGGGGGGTACTACTTAGCAATCTCTGTTTGTTTGTTCTGTATCAGAATGAATGATATAACTCCTGCCAGTGCAAGGAGGCTGCCACATAAGAGCATCGAGAAGCGATAGACCTGCTCTGCCCCGAACAGCCCAAGCATAGCAATTACAATCAAACCGGCGACTCTTGTTACGGCGTTGTTTATTCCGGAAGCTATGCCAGATTCGGTTTGCGGTACCGAGCTCATTACTACAATAGTAAGAGGTGCTACAGTTACGGCCAACCCTAGTGAGAAGAGTACGACTCCCGGTAAAACACCGAGCCAGTACGAATCACCGGGATGCAATTGGGCCAACCAAAATATACCAAGACTGGCTAGTAGAGGACCGAATGTCATAAACAACCTTGAGCCGGTCTTAGCAGCGATTTTACCCATACGGCCGGCAAGAAGCACCATCACAATGCTTATGGGCAGCAAGCTTGAACCAGCCTGCAGGCTTGAATAGCCAAGGTTAGTTTGAAGATAGATCAGAAGCGCAAAGATAAAGCCGCTGAGCCCCCCATACATTGCAAATGTTGTAATGTTTACTCCACTAAAGTTTCGTGATTTAAAGAGTCCCAGACGCACCATAGGATCGCGACTGCGAGCTTCGAACCACACAAATACAACTCCCAGAATTAAGCCTGAGACAAGTGCCCCCACTGCCCTGCTGCCCCAGCTAGACGGTGGGCCTTCAATTAGTCCATAGGTAATTCCGGCTAATGATACTGCCGCAAGAATTGCACCTCTGTAATCAATCGATCGCTTGGTTTTACTTTTTGATTCTTCGATATTTGGAACTGCTAGCAGATAACAGACGACAACCAGGGGTAGATTGATAAAGAATATCCAGCGCCAAGAAGAAACACTAATGATATACCCACCAACAAGCGGTCCTATGGCTGTGACTATAGATGACCAGGCTGTCCAGTGGCCAAAGGCCGCCCCACGTAGTTCGGCGTTGAAATTGGTATTGATGATTGCCAGTGCCCCTGGTACCAGAAGTGCTCCGAAGACACCTTGAAGTACCCGTAAGGCTAACAAAATCTGTAAATTTGGAGCAAGGCCACACAAAAGTGAAACCACTCCAAAGCCGACTAGTCCAATTAGATATATTCGTTTGCGACCAAAGATGTCACCCAGTGATCCACCAATCAAAATCAGGGCTGACAAGGACAGTAGGTATGCATCGATAACCCACTGGAGGCCACCAAAACTGGCATGCAAGTCGTGAGCCAGGTTCGGTAGCGCCAGATTCACCACAAAACCATCCAGGATCACAATACCACTGCCAATAATAGTAGCGATCAGTGCCAAAACTTGCTTACGCGTCATTAATCACAGTTTAGCATGATTATAAGAGATAGGAGCAATTAAGGTTCACCTCTCAGCACTGTCCTCGCTCAGGATGTGAATTAGGTATATCACATGCTGGCTGTGGAGGTGCTTCGATGTGAACCTTAATTGCTCTCTGTTACTTGTAGTATGCCCTGCCCTCTACCCGAGCATCGATATAGGCACTGGGCACCGTATGCTCTTGATCGAGCCTCTGCTTCACGGCCAGAACTGCTCCCGCAGATTCACGTGCATCGTTTTGCATATCCAGCTTAACAAGATAGGCTTGGCCCTGAACTTTCACATCAAGTTCGTTGGGCGCAGGTGGCAGGATCATCGATGCCACTGGTACATTTTGAGCCTGAAGTTGGGCCTTTATAACCCGCATAAAGTTCATTTCCTCTTGTGTTAGTACGCCACGTCCCAAAATGATCGGTATGTTGCTCTGGTCGTTTATAGTCAGTAGCTGGAGTTTGTCTACATTGTTCTTATTAGCATTTTTCAGGACAGCCTTGCCACCAGTATCTAGTACATAGTCGCCAAATTGGCTGGTAATCAAAACGGCTGGTGCAGAAGCCCTAAGTTGAATAGTAGGAGTATGCCCTAAGACTGGTTGGGTGATAACTGCCTGGCTCAGCTCAGGAAACTTCTGTTTCATCTGCTTCTCAAAACCATTGGTATCAAGTGTCAGTTTAAATCGGTTGAGTAATGAGCTTCGATAAATCTCTGTGGCAGTCTTTTGATAGGTGTCACTACTCCTTAGAAGCCCAATGGTGCTGCTATCGCTATCCAACGGTGCAATTTTAGGCACGCTACCCAACGTCAACAAGTATGCGGCAAGTGGAATAATTAACACTAACCCAGCTAGCACTGGTACCTTGCCGAAACGTTGCTTGAGTGACCTGCGAACCTTGGTTTCATTGCGGCCGGTTTGACCTTCGTTGGCGGATCGGTTATTCGAATAATAAGAAAAAACACCATTGGGATTCTGGGCTTCACTAACCTGCCGCTGGCGGGTGCGTTTTCGACGAAACTTCACTTTATGAAGACCTTTTTGCTTTATCGGTTATGAGCTGTGCCAAGGCTTTTGTGGCCCCGGGTTTGGCATACGTTCCAAGCTGGCCTCCAAGTGTCTGTCGCGCCTTAGGATCGCCTAGTAGCTCATTAACCGTCGGCAATAATGCTTTTGAATTGGTTTTTAACTCTTTTTCTTGAACCACTTTGATGGCGTGATCTTTTTCTAAATGCAGAACGTTTTTGAGCTGGTGCCCACCAGTTAGAATTGGATTCGGTACAACTATGCTTGCTTTGTGCTGAACAGCTAGTTCGGCCATAGCAACTGCCCCTGCCCTTGTAATAACCACATCTGCGGCAGCGCTGTAGCGATATAATTCCGTCGTATAGCCCAATACATGAACACGGTGTATTTCTTTTGGTGACAAAGCTCGATTGTAAGCGGTTTGCACAGTTTCTTCGTTACCCCTACCGACAGTGTGAATCAAAGATAATCCCGGATATGTATCGAGCAATTCCTGAACGATACTTATGACCGCCTGGTTCAGGCGCGTCGCCCCCAACCCTCCGCCAGTTACAAATACTAGTAAATCATCGGACTTTAGCCCCAGAGCTTGTTTAGCCTTTTTTTGGTCATCTTGCGACACCTGTCTGAAATGCGCTCCAACTGGCACCCCTACGTAATAAGTCGCTTCCGAAGGATAGCTATAAAGTTCTTTAGGCTGCCCCACTGCATGTGCCACAGCCCAGCGAGCATTGATACGGTTGGCTAACCCGGGCAACGCATCAAGGTCATGCGTTACAACTGGCACGCCTCTTAAGTGTGACGCAATTCCAACTGGCACGCCCACAAATCCTCCCGGTGTAAACATCGCTTCCGGTTTCAGTTTTCCCAGCAATCGATAACTTTGCCATATGCCTGCTATTACTCGAAAGACATCTCGAATATTTCGCCACATAGTTTTAATGTCCAATACCTGCCGCCAGCCTTCTCCATGATAACGCCGCCACTTGCCTGCACTTACCATGTAGCTTTGGTCAATCGAGCGACTCTGCGACGCAATATCAGCCAGTTTATCGCCTTTTTGACCAATGTAGACTAGGGTTGTATCGGCCTGCAGTTTCTTCAGTTCATCCGCGACCGCTAGGATTGGGGTGATATGCCCCCCTGATCCCCCGCCGGTAAGGATTAT
>CAZVJS010000060.1:0-3552 GCA_964627365.1 uncultured Candidatus Saccharibacteria bacterium
CCAAAGAAAAAACCGAGATAGACGGTCTGGCAAAATCCAAAGAGCATGAAATCCTAACCGTCTAAACTCACAACCCCTTAATATAATTGACAAAGCATAAACATTATGCTAGTATTATATCTGTTAATTAAAAACAAACATGTCAGCAGAAACCCTTGCAACCCAATCCGTAGAGTCACACATCTATGCTCATAATGGCCTTGAGCCTTCTACCGATGCAGCTGTTGCGGCTGAAGTACTGCCAGATTTACGAGAAATAGAGCTGGGAGGAAAACAATATCAAACCAATGTGCCAGAAGATATTGAACTCTATGACCCAGAGGATAGAATCTTTCCTCCGAAGGTTCGGCTAAGTGAATTAGACAAGCTACCTGTGGGGGAATTCATGGTCGCGGGGACAACCACCTATCAAGATCGTGAGGGGCAAACTCATAATCAGGATCTTATTAGTAGGGTAATTATTTCTGAAACACCACAAGGAAAGGCAATTGACGAAAGTCATCTTGATGGAGGCACTGGCTGGATAATGGCCCAAAAATCAGCTCCTCTTATGGAGGCTCTTGGTTTTGTAGTTGGCGATAAGAACGGTCTTGTAAAAGAGGTAAAAGCTGTTCCCACGCCACTGAGCCTAGAAGCTGCAGCCGCAAAGCTGGGCGTCGACATTGTATTCTTCCCTGAGGCAGTAATAATAGACGGCGTCAGTTATCTGAAGGCCTACGAAGATAAAAAATATCCGGTTTCATTTGGATATTATCAGCACGATATCGAAGATGATCACCTCACTGGGGTTGTGCTTGGCGGCGAATCGCTCAAAGCGGCACTTAGTGATTATGCAACGAAGTCTTTGAACCATCCCGAGGAAAAAGCAACTCAACATGGTGCACAACTCATTGATACCTTTACGGCGTTGCTTCGTAACACAGCTTTGTCCGATTTACTCTCAGGCGGGAGCGAAGATGGGCTGTATCGAGTTGGAGAATCAATGGAGATATCTCGTGAAAAAGTTAGTGAAATAATCACTGAGGCCAAATCGAAGGCTAAGCTGTTCGGTATTGTGCCAAGTGTGTAATGTCTAAAACACGACGAACTTGATTATTTAGGGGTTATAATAGCTCTACATGCCAAAACAAGATACTTCTATGCCTCGTCATTTGGGTCTAATTCTTGACGGCAATCGGCGGTGGGCAAAAGAGCAGGGTTTACCCCAACTAGAAGGGCACAGAAAGGGGTGGGAGAACCTTAAGGTCATTGGACTAGCCGCACTGGACCGCGGTGTGGAGTATCTGTCTGCCTTTGTATTCTCTACAGAAAACTGGAAAAGAAGCCAAGAAGAGGTCTCATACCTTATGCGGCTTCTCACGTGGGTGTGTAAGACCGAGATTAAAGAAATAAACAAAAAGAATGTCCGGGTGGTGGTGCTTGGCAGCCGGGAAGGACTTAGTAAATCAGTGCTCAAAGCGATTGATATAGCCGAGACAACAACTGCAGACAATACAGGCGGTACTCTGGCACTGTGCATTAACTATGGCGGGCAGTTAGAGATAGCCGATGCAGTGAAGAAGATTATTGAAAAAGGAGTCAAAAAAGATGATGTGACCCCTGATACTGTTGAACAAAATTTGTACTCACCAGACATTCCTCCGATGGACTTGATCATACGTACGTCGGGCGAGCAACGGCTTAGCAATTTCATGCTTTGGCGTGCTGCATATAGCGAACTATGCTTTGTCGATAAGTATTGGCCAGCCTTTAGTGTTCAAGATTTGGACAATTGTTTGGCAGAATACGCTAGTCGTCAGCGCCGCTTTGGAAGCTAAGTAGAAATTAAGCAAAACTACTCTATACTTATTAGTAATGTCTTGGTTACTTTTGATCATGGGTTTGATTTTGTTTGTGGCACTAGTAGTGGTGCACGAATTTGGGCACTATTTGGCCGCTCGGCATAACGGGGTAGAAGTAGAAGAGTTTGGGATAGGTTTTCCACCCAGAGCCTGGAAGCGGCGGCTCAAGAATGGAGTACTGTTTACGCTGAACTGGCTACCATTAGGCGGTTTTGTGCGTCTCAAGGGAGAACATGACTCCGATAAGGAAAAGGGCAGTTACGGGCGGGCGAGCCTGTGGGGCAAAACTCAGATAATGACCGCCGGGGTAGTTATGAACCTGTTAACAGCGTTTGTGATGTTAACGGCGCTGGCGTGGCTAGGTATGCCCAAGCTAATAGACAACCAGTTTACGGTGGCCAAGGATACTAAGGTTAGCCGTAGCGAAGTACTGGTTGGCTATGTCGAGCCAGGCTCGCCCGCCGAAAAAGCTGGTATCAAGGTGCAAGACCAAATTGCGGCTATCACCAAAGAAGGTGAGTCGTTTGTGTCTATAAACTCGGCTGAAGATTTTCCGAAGGTTACTCAAAAGTATGCCGGACAAACGGTTACAGTGTTTGTGCGTGCCGGTGGTGATGCCAGGCCGTTGCAGGTTCAATTGCGTACCAAAGACGAAGTGGAAGCCAGCAAGAAAACCGACAACCCCAAGGGCTATCTAGGTATCTCACCTACGGAATACGTGCTCCAGCGCTCTACGTGGTCTGCTCCTATCGTAGCCCTGGGACTAATGAAGCAGTTCACGATTCTAACACTGCAGGGGCTAGGACATGCCATCGCAGCACTATTTACTGGCCATGGCTCACAAGCCAGTCAGCAGGTGGCCGGCCCAGTAGGCATCTTCGTAATTCTCAGAGACGGTAGTTTACTGGGATATCAATTTGTCTTGGTGATTATTGCCATTATTTCCTTAACTCTGGCGATTATGAATATTCTGCCCATTCCGGCGCTCGACGGTGGACGGCTATTTGTAACACTGTTGTTTCATGCTACGCATCGCAAACTGACCAAAAGAAAGGAAGAACTGATTCACGGTACTGGTTTTGCGCTGCTAATGGTGCTGTTTGTGCTGATTACAGTTGTCGATGTTAGGCGCTTCCTATGATATTCGCCAGTTTTAACTGGTTCACTCCGTTTTATTTGTTGGGTTTATTTGGTGTTGTTAGCTTTTTTCTGAAGAGACAAGGCGACAAAAAGGGTGAGATAAACTGGTCGCCGCTGGAAGCGCTGGGTGTTACGGTTGCCATATATTTTGTTGGGCAAATTTTAGGCGGCTCGTTGGCCTATTTCTATCCTCTGGTACGTGGTTGGAGCGCCACTCAAGCCACAGATTGGATCCAGAACAATTCCTACGGCCAATTTATGACCATCTTATTTGTGGAGTCTATTAGTGTTTGGTTGCTGTATATATTCCTCAAAAGGCGACAAGCCAACTTTGATACTATTGGCCTCAAACGACGACCAAAGTGGTCCGATTTAGCCTATGTTCTTATGGGCTTTGCCGGCTATTTATTGCTGTATATAGTCATTTTGGGAATTGTTAAAAACCTGCAGCCACACCTTAATGTCGATCAACAGCAAGATCTTGGTTTTAATAACCCCACACACATTCAGTTGCCGCTGGTGTTTGTAAGTCTGGTATTGCTACCACCAATCGCCGAGGAGCTATTGATGC
>CAZVJS010000061.1:0-3506 GCA_964627365.1 uncultured Candidatus Saccharibacteria bacterium
TTGATAATGCTAACTTCGTGCCCGCGTTGCAAGGCTTCTTCTTTCAGCCGCTTGGTTGAATAGTTGCCCGGTCCGTTGCTAAGAATTGCTATCTTCATGGCTAATCCTCCATATCCTCATCATCAATTGGAGCGTCAAAATTAAACTCTTTCTTGAGTGCCAAACGATCAATACCAGCACTTGCTACATCAATAAAATAGCGACCTTTGAGGGTTTTTCGGCCGATGAGTATCGGAAACAAGTTCTTTGAACGATCGGCTAAGGTAAATGATGTGTCGAGGACTTTCGGACCAAGTTTAATCCGTAACTTTACCTCATAGCGTTCTTCTTCGTGGCCAAACGAATTAGTCACTTTCACCTTCTCAAATTCATTAAACTCTAATTTATAAATATCAGGCGAGCACGGGTGTCCTAATAGCTGAACCTTAAGGATGGTTTTCCCATTTCTTTTCACTTTTCGAATGCTATTGGCATGAATGGCAGACCGGTAAGCACCGGTGTCAATTTTAGCAGGCACACCCAATACAAGATCGGCTATTGCCATCTTTTCGGTGCGACCAATGATAACCGGAAATCTTGCCATTTACGTAATCCTTCTTTTTGCTAATTAACTACTGATTTGCGTGATTTTACCATATTTTAATATAATTTGCAATACTCTGCAACACTTCTTATTGTCGGGCTTTAAGGACACGAATATAGGCCAAACAAACTACCAACGCCAAGACGAGGACGAGGACGACTACCATAGTAACAAAGCCAGTTTGGTTTGTAGATTTACGCTGCACACCATCATTGTACAACCGAGTCCCTCAAACACAACCATAATGCTATTAGCAATAGAAACAGCCAGCTTACCCTGTCCTACTTTTTCCAAAAACCTTTTGGGTCTGAGCTTTTGAATTCCTCCAATAACTCTTGCTGGCGCTTGGATAATTTTGTAGGCGTTTGGACATTGATGGTCACAATGTGAGCTCCCCGGCTATCTCCTTTAAGATGCGGTACGCCATGATTGGATAATTTGAAATCGGTGCCACTTTGGGAGCCAGCGGGAACTTTCATTTTGACCGGACCATCAACGGTTTCAACTTCTATAGATGTACCCAAAGCCGCATCAATCATATTAATATTTTCTTCGCTTAAGATAAGATCACCTTCGCGCGTAAACTTTTTGTGCGGTTTTACCCGTACATTGACGTATAAATCACCTTTGGGACCGTTGGCAATGGCTTCGCCATGTTCCCGCAAACGAATAGTTGCGCCGTCATCGATACCAGCTGGAATTTTTAGTGCGACGGTTTGGTGTCGGCGCTGCGTCCCCTTTCCATGGCATACGGTGCAAACCCTTTCTGGCACTTTACCTCGGCCTTTACATGTTGGGCAAATTGTAGCTTGTTGGATATTGCCAAAGACCGTACGCGTCACATTCATCACTTGGCCGGAACCTTTACAAGTCTCGCAAGTCTTGAGTTCATAGCCGGGTTCAACAGTGGTACCGTTACAGTGTTCGCAGTTATCCTCTAGGTTTAGCTCCAATTCGGCTTCTGTTCCAAAAACTGCCTGCTCAAAAGTAATTTCTAAGCCGGTCTCAATATCACGGCCACGACTCTGCTGCTGGCGCTGTTGTCCCCCGCCCCCAAAGAAACTACTAAAGATGTCGCCCAGTCCGAGATCACCAAAGTCGAAATGCACTTCCTGGCCTTGACCAAAGCCACCAAAACCACCACCGAACGGATTGCCATCGCTTGCCGCGCTACTACCAACACCAGCGTGGCCAAATTGGTCATAACGCTTTCGCTTATCAGCGTCTTTCAAAACCTCATAGGCTTCATTAACTTCTTTGAATTTGGTCTCTTCACCACCGCGATCCGGATGATGTTCAATCGCTGCCTTACGGAAGGCTTTCTTAATCTCATCGGCACTGGCAGACTTACCAACACCCAATACTTCGTAATAGTCCCGTTTAGCCATAAGGCTAGCCCTGCGCTACTCTTAATGCCTCAGCCTCAACCTCTTCGCGGGCTGCTTTGGCGGCATCGGACAGGATAACTAAGAAAACCGCTTCGGCAGAATCTGCAGGTAAACCTAATGCTTCTAAGCTTTCTCTTGTGCGCTGGGCAAAACCATCAATGATATTCATGCCCGGGTTTGCAAACCCTTTGGCATCCATTTCCCAAGCAGCTTCAATAATGGCGGGATCTGCAACAGCTCTTTGCATCTCTTCCGCCACGAGTTCTTGGTTATGTTCTATGCTCATCATTCTAGATTACCACGTGCTGTTTATTCTTCGATCTCGTGACTATTATCTATAGGAGGGATTTCGCCATCATCTGCCACTGGTGTACCAGCTACAAGAAATTGTGAGGCCTGCTCTAGCGTTAACCCCTTCTCTAAGAGTTCTGCGAGGGTGAAATTTCTAGGCGTTTCGTCAATTCTCAGATTTGGAAGCACAGTTTCACCAATGATACGGCTTTGGCGCCGGGCCTCGGCTCGGCGAATAACGCTTAAGTCTTCAGGGGTAGTAGCAGGAACATCAGTACCGCGCGGGATTTTCATACCGCCAAAGTTGTGGTGTTCTTTTTGCCCCATTATTTTTCCTTCTTGGTGTCTTTGGTGTCCTTGTCGTCGTCGACAACCTCACCCTCGACAGCGTCGTCTTCTTTGCTAGCCTTTTGGTCGGTTTCTTCAGCGTCGTCGGCCGGTATTTCCCCTTCTTTGGTCTGCTCGTACATTTTAGCGCCGATAGGCATCATTTTGTCACTTAGCTCTTTGGCAGCCGTCTCAATAGTATCTTTGTCGGCCTTTTCATCGGCTACTACTTTCTTAGCTGTCTCTACAGCTTCATCCAAGGTCTTCAGGTCTTCTTCGGCAATTTTTTCCTTGTTGTCGCTCTTCAGCTTTTCAGCTTGGTAAATAGCCCCATCCAGCAAGTTGCGGGCATCAATGACCTCGCGCTTTTTCTTGTCGTCATCAGCATGGGCTTCAGCATCTTTGGCCATTTTCTCAACATCGTCTTTACTCAAGTTTCCACTGTTTTGGATAGTAATGCTTTGCTCCTTGCCCGAACCCTTATCTTTGGCAGTAACATTCAAAATACCATTAGCATCGAGGTTAAAGGTAACTTCAACCTGCGGAACACCTCGTGGTGCCGGTGGAATGCCATCTAAAATGAAGCGTCCTAGCGATTTATTGTCGCTGGACATTTCTCTTTCACCTTGCAGAACATGAATTTCTACCTGCGGCTGATTGTCGGCAGCGGTTGAGAAGGTCTCGCTTTTGCTGGTCGGAATAGTAGTGTTTCTGGTAATCAGTTTAGTTGATACGCCACCTAGCGTTTCAATGCCTAAGCTTAGAGGCGTAACATCTAGAAGCAATACGTCCTTGACGTCACCCTGCAGTACGCCGCCCTGAATGGCAGCTCCGATAGCCACAACCTCATCAGGGTTGACCCCTTGCATCGGGTCTTTGCCAAAGATTTCTTTGACCTTTTTCTGAACAGCTGGCAT
>CAZVJS010000062.1:0-3467 GCA_964627365.1 uncultured Candidatus Saccharibacteria bacterium
ATCAAACGTGCACTATCTGTCCAAAATAGGGTACAATTCAAAAGATTATGAGACTTTCACAGCTTTTTACCAAGACAAGCAAAAACGTTCCGGCTGACGAGACCGCCAAAAACGCTCAGTTGCTTATAAAAGCTGGTTTTGTTCATAAAGAAATGGCAGGCGTGTATAGTTATTTGCCGCTTGGTTTCAAGGTTATTGAAAACATCGTCACCATCGTAAAAGAAGAAATGGATGCCATTGGCGGTGTGCAGATGAAAACGTCAGCATTGCAGAGTAAAGCCGTATGGGAGCAGACAAACAGATGGGACGATCAGGTAGTAGATAACTGGTTCAAGACAGAGCTTAAAAATGGCACCGAACTTGGACTATCCTTTACTAACGAAGAAGCCTACTCAAATATTCTAAAGAATTTCGTGAGCTCATATAAAGATCTTCCAATCTACGTTTACGATTTTAAAACCATATTCAGGAATGAAACTCGAAGCAAATCAGGTCTGATGCGCGGAAGGGAATTTTACTGGAAAGCACTCTACTCTTATTCGATTTCACAGGAGCAACATGACGCATTTTATGCTAGGGCCCAAAAAGCCTACGAAAAGATTTTTGACCGACTAGGTATTGGTGACACAACGTTTTTGACGTTCGCTAGTGGAGGTAGTTTTGCCCAGTATAGCCACGAGTTTCAAACTCTTAGTGACGCCGGCGAAGACACTATTTATTTGGACCGCAAGAAGAAGATTGCAGTAAACGAAGAGGTCTTTAATGACGAAGTTCTAAAAGATATAGGACTAAATAAAAGCGATTTGGAAGAAGTTCGTGCCATTGAAACCGCCAATACGTTCAACCTTGGTACAAAATTTACCAAGCCATTTAACTTAAAAGTACCAAATGAAAAGGGCGAGCCAACACCGATAATCATGGGCTGTTACGGGATTGGCATTAGTCGCCTCATGGGGACAATCGCCGAGCTTTTGAGTGACGATAAAGGTCTGGTTTGGCCAGAGAACATTGCGCCTGCCAAAGTCTACCTGGCTCGACTCGATACCAGTGAAGAGGTAGTGGCTGCAGCTGATGAGTTATACGATAAATTAACGAAACAAGGTGTCGATGTACTTTACGACGATCGTGATGCACGTCCTGGAGAGAAATTCGCTGATGCAGACCTGCTAGGCATCCCTTACAGGGTGGTGGTCAGCGCCAAAACTGTGGAGAAAAAACAGTTTGAAATGAAGAAACGCCAAGAATCTGATACCAAACTGCTAGACATTGGTGATATACTAAAAGCCCTAGCTACAAAAAAATAGGTTTTGGTATAATATAACCGAAGTTATTCGGTAGCTAGAGAGACTGACATAAAAGGAGCACACTGTTATGAAGAAACAGTTTCACTTGACCAAAGAAGGTATCCAAGAACTCGAAACCGAGCACGGTATGCTAGTTGAACAGCGTGGTCCAATAGCTGAGCGAATTAAGAGCGCCAGGGAATTTGGTGACTTGGCAGAAAATGCCGAATACACTTCTGCTCGCCTAGAACAAGAACGTGTTGAAAGTCGGATTGGTGAGATTGAGCATATTTTGCAGAATGTAGAAGTTATTTCTAAACCGCGTGGTGGCAGCAAAGTTCAGCTCGGCTCCACCGTTAAACTGAAGAGTAATGGCAAGACCAAAGAATTTATCGTTGTGGGTACCGTCGAAGCCGACCCACTAAACGGCAAGATTTCTGACGAATCACCCATTGGACAAGCACTCCTCGGTAAAACCGAAGGCGAGAAGGTAGAAATTACCGCTGGCGGCGAGCCGGTCGACTACAAAATCGTCAACATCGGCTAATCATCTAGTCGTAACTTTAAAAATTCGTTAAGCTTATTACAGATATATTTATGAATTGGCTTACTAAAATTGCAGATGAAATTGAGCAGCACCATCCAGATGGCGAACTATTGGTTTCGTCCGGAGTATCACCTTCAGGAACATATCACCTGGGCACTCTGAGGGAAGTTTTGACTGCTGAGGCAATTATGCGTGAGTTGAAAAACCGAGGGAGAGACAGCCGACATGTGCATGTTGTAGATGACCTAGACGTTTTTCGCAAAGTTCCCGCAGACGTACCATCAGACTTTGAGAAATATCTTGGTATGCCTCTTTGTGATGTACCAGCACCAGATGGAAGTGATGGTTCATACGCTGATTTCTTTTTAAAGGACCTATTAGAAGCCGGTAAAAAGCTTCAACTGGGTATGGAGATTATGCGGGCACACCAAAAATATCGCGAAGGCTTCTTTGTACCAGCCATTGAACGCTCACTAGAGCAGATTAAAGAAATTCGGAGTGTTCTCGAAGAAGTCTCAGGTCGCAAGCTCGACGAGCAGTGGACGCCAATTCAGGTTGTCGAAGAAGGCTATCTCAAAAACCGGCCTTTTGTCTCCATAGACACTGATAAAAAAACCATTGTATATTTAGATAAAGATAAGCAAGATCAGACAGCCAGTTATGCCAATGGTGAGGTTAAGCTTAATTGGCGCATAGACTGGCCGGCCCGCTGGTCGTTGCTGGGCGTCAAAGCAGAACCATTTGGTCGCGATCATGCAACCAAGGGCGGTTCCTACGACACAGGTTCTGTTCTCGCCAAAAAGGTTTTCGAAATCGAGCCACCGCTGCCAGTGCCGTATGAATTTATCAACCGCACTGGTGATACAAAAAAAATGAGTAAATCAGCGGGGAATACACTGACTGCCATTGAGCTTCTTAATGTGCTGCCGCCGGAAGTTGTTTGGTTCTTTATTATTCGCTATGCGCCCAATAAAACATTGTTTTTTGATACTGGCGAGACTTTGATGCGATTATTTGACGAATTCGCTGAACTACAGGCAAAAGCTGACAAATCTGAAGATGAGAGTTATCTGCTGAACTTCTGCCTACAAGGAGTGGATGAGCCAACAGTGAGTAATATTCCATTCTCGCATTTGATTGCT
Source organism: uncultured Candidatus Saccharibacteria bacterium (assembly GCA_964627365.1). GTDB lineage: Bacteria > Patescibacteriota > Saccharimonadia > Saccharimonadales > CAZPPF01 > CAZPPF01. The sequence goes on from CAZVJS010000062.1 coordinate 2,973, forward strand.
AGCTATCAGGCTGCCCGGCGAGACGTCGATAAAACTCTGGAAGTCATTAGTAGGACTGAACACAAGGAGACGGTTGATAAACAAAGGGAAATTATAAAACGTGAGCTGACCTTTATTAGTAGCTGGCTCGAAAAATATGCACCCGAAGAAGTTAAATTCAGCATCGAAGAACAGATAGATACATCGCAGTTCACAGATCAACAAAAGCAATTTTTAAGTAAATTGGCGGAAAAAATTCAAAATGTACCAGAAGACGCTGATGGGGAATGGTTTCATAAAGCTATTTACGACTTAAAGGACGAATCTGGCATGGAGCCTAAGGATATGTTTAGCACACTCTATAGGGCACTTATCAACAAATCTGCTGGACCTCGCGCAGGCTGGTTCCTGGCCTCATTTGAAGATCGTGACTGGCTAATAAAACGTTTGCGATTGGAAGTATAATAGAACTATGCAAAAAGCGATGTTTGCGGCTGGGTGTTTTTGGGGAGTCCA
>CAZVJS010000063.1:0-3388 GCA_964627365.1 uncultured Candidatus Saccharibacteria bacterium
AGTCCATTGTGGCTAGTAACACTGTCGGACTTAAATGAGTATCCCTTAGGCATATGGGAAGGTTGATATACCTGATAATAGACCGAACTGATGGTGTCCTTCGGCAACGGAGGTGGGATAGTTTGCCTCCAGGCAATGTACGAATAGATAGCAAAGCCAACGCAAACAACACCAACTATTCCTGCCAGGATTATTATGAGACCTCTCCGTGAAACTCTTAAGCCAGCAAAACGGCGTTTTGCTGGCTTAACGTGAGAAACTTCCCTAGGTTCTACATCCTCCATAAGGCTATTTAACCTTAATGATATACGTAAAGGAAGAGGTTATATGCAAACGTGCCTCAATCTTCTGCAGCCAGGCCGGAGTGGTATCTAGGGGTTGAAAGCTCTTGGCAATGGCGTCGGCATCGGCCGAAGGCACCGAAGAAATATTCATAATGATCCAGGTTTTAGGGGTACCTAGGCTAGCTACCAATCGGTCTTGCCAGGTGGCAATCTCTACCTTGCCCACACTGGTGGTAAACTTGCGATCTTCTTGCCCAGGACCAGCCGGGTTATCTGGTAACTGTTTATCCGGGTTGAAGGCCGCTGGAAGCTTTTGCTGGCTGACTTGCACGCTTTTGAACTCGTCAGAAGAGTTTCTAATGGTAAACACCAGAGCATTATCTTGATGATCCAGCGTAGATTTGTCGATGGCGTAACCGGCCGGCAAGTTTTGCGGCAGATAAAGAGGGAAGTCTGAAGCGTTTATATAGCTTCTGTCGATGGGCAAGGGTCGGCGTTTCTGGTACTGCTGGTAGCCAAACAGACCCCCCCCGCCGAGCAGCGCCAGTATCACAACTGCGATAATGGGGACCAAGATGAGCCGTTTTAAGCGTTTACCCTTGTGACCAAGTCGTTCTTGTTTACGGGCTTGTTTATGCGCTTTTTTCTGGGCCTTTTTGGTGGCTCTAGATGAGCGTTTGGTTGCTTTAGGTGCTTGTGCTTGAACTGGAGTAGAAACCGCAACTGGGGGCGTCTGTGGGGGCTCAGGAGGGCTACTGGGCTGCGGTTGTGGCGGTTGTACCTGGGACTGAGGAGGTGGTGTTTGAGGCTGCGTAGGTGCTGCAACTGGCTGAGGGGTTGCTACCACATCACCGCTGGGGTTAGCATTAGTGCGCGGTGGCGCGGCTCGGGGTGGTGTTGGTATTGGAACGGAGCGATAGTCCCGCCTATATCTATCTCGCAAATCTGCCATCCTTATAATCTAACTATAAGCATTAATAGATGCAACTCCTAAATCTAACCAGTAAGATAATTGTATAAAAAACTACGAACCAAGATACTTACAAACATACGTTTAACTTCTTATATTACTTACAACGTTGTAAATTAAAGTAATTGTAATGTTTGTGGCTATTCTGCTGGTGCAAATCTTGGTGTTTCAAGGAGGCAGGACATGCTACAATGACCACATAAGCGTAAGGATGTTGATGAGCCTGGCGAATACTTTAGGCTACCCTAGTAAAACGAAGTTATGGCTAATAGCCCTTCTTAGCTTGGTGTTTTCCTTTGTGGCCTTTGGCGTTGGTAATACACCACAGGCTGCCAGCATAGCTCAGGGTTATATTACCAGCGATTCTGAACTGATTGTGGGTATGGGTGCATCGCTCAGCCAAGACAGTAGCTCAAACAAAACTTCCGTAGAACGATCATCTGTAGCTAACAAGGGTAAGTTTGTTGGAATAGTTACAACAAAAGATGCCAGTTTGGTTACTTTATCTACACAGACCAGTAATTTGTATGTGGCAACTCAGGGCCAAGCCGCAACCTATGTAACAGATATAAATGGCGCTATACACAAAGGTGATTACGTAGCAGTATCACCACTCAAAGGTGTGTTGATGAAAGCCAGCGGTACCGAATCAACGGTAGTTGGGAGTGCCTTGGCAGATTTTGACACTGGTGGGGCGAATAGCCAGGAAGTTACCAAAGGGGATGGTAGCAAACAGATGGTCAAGGTGGGACTGGTACAGATTGATGTAAACCCACGCACCATTAACAGTGGTGAGGCTGCTACTCAAGAGAAGTCATTCTTGCAGCAATTGGGGCAAAGTTTGGCTGGAAAATCCATCAGTGACTGGCAGGTGGTTACTGTGCTGGTGATATTCCTGCTCTTGCTAGTTGTAGAAGGCTCCCTGATGTACGGGGCAATCCATAGTGCAATTATCTCGATCGGACGTAATCCACTAAGCCGCAGTGGGGTGTATAAACAATTGTTACAGGTGTTAGTAACGGCCGTAGCCGTGCTGTCTATTGGCATGGTTGTTATTTTTGGTGTGCTAAAGGTGTAAAATCTGTGGATAAGTACTGTTGTTTTTATCCCGTTTAAGCTAAACTATTCCTAGGGTAAGTTCATCCTCTAATGGATGAAAACAAACAATGGAACCCGAAAATCAAAACTCTACCCCTGGTGGCATTGCTCAAAATAGCAACGCAGCAAGTAGCACACCCTCTTCTGATGGTGTGTCTTTTCGTGTTTCGAATCCTGCTGGATCTACCCCTGTTCTTACGCGCGCGCCTGCACCCGCGGGGGTTACAACACCCGAATCCGAACAAAAATATAGTGCAATTGTTTCATCCGGCTCAACTGGCTCCTCACCCCAGTTCGTGACGTACGGAGCGGCAAATTCACTCGAAAATGAAGTAGATCCCGTTCAAACCGGTGTTATTGCTGATTCGACTGAGCCAACTATCGCTGCTCCCGAAAAGCCATACAAGATCAAATTCAACCGGACACCATTTGTGGTGGCCGCGGCACTCATCGTCTTCTCTCTGTTATTTTCGTTTTTGGCGGTTCATTTTGCACGCAAGAGTGGCCAAACACCACAACCATCGCAGAGCATCAGTGATCAGTCTGCTAGCCAGACTGCACTGAATGTCACCGACAAGTCGGTGTTTGAACTGACCACCCAGGGTCAAAAACTGCTGGTTAACGGCGAGGGAACCTTTACTGGTGATCTGTCGGGCGCAAACCTCAACACCTCAGGCAGCGCCTATATCGCCAAGCAAGTTGGTGTAGGTACAAAGACCCCAGCCTTTGCCCTGGACGTAGTGGGCGATGTCAACGCTTCGGACAGTTTGAAGGTTGGAGGTGTGACAGTTTGTACCGCCGGGGGTTGTATTGGTCAAGGGGGGACGACAACAGCTACAACTACCAAGCTTAATGGACTTGCGGGCAATGTAACACTGCAAAACGTCACCGTTAGCGGCCAGAGTTTGATTATCAACAGTGCGTCGACTACCGCCAAGGGTCTGGCACAGTTCAATGGCACTAACTTTAGTGTGAATAGTGGTGTAGTCAACACGATTCAAGATATTGCTACGACAGCATCACCTACCTTTAACGG
>CAZVJS010000064.1:0-3352 GCA_964627365.1 uncultured Candidatus Saccharibacteria bacterium
ATTAGCTATGCCATCACCATCAATGAGCCCAATGTCTACGCCACCTTTGGCTACGTCACTGCCGAGTGGCCACCACAAGAAAGGAATTATTGGAGCGCTACACTGGTAATCCTCCATCAAGTGCGCGCTCACAAACAAGCCTACAAAATCTTGAAGCAGGAAAATCCGCAGTTGCAGGTGGGAGTTGCTATGCAGCTGGCTAATATTCAAGCCAAACGCCCGCATAATATATTCGATGAAATGTCGACCAAATTTATGCGCTATGCCTGGAACTGGTGGTTTTTACGACGTGTTCGTAAATACCAGGATTTTGTCGGCGTAAACTACTACTTTAGCGATTATTACACTGGCTTGTTGAAACGAAAAAATCCCCGTGTGCCATTGAGCGACCTAGGCTGGTATATGGAACCCGAAGGATTGTATCCGCTGTTGTTGAGAGCCTGGATACACTACAAGAAACCTATTATTGTTACCGAAAACGGTGTAGCCGATATGCACGATGAATATCGTCGTTGGTGGATTGAGGAGTCGATTGTGGCCATGGAACGAGCTATTAGCGAAGGCGTGGATCTAAGGGGTTATTTCCACTGGGCATTGCTGGACAACTTCGAATGGGCCTATGGTTGGTGGCCTAAGTTTGGCCTGGTGGCTGTTGACAGGGAAAACGATATGAAACGCTCGATTCGCCCCAGTGCCAAGTGGTTTGCTGACCGAATTGAAGCGCTCCAAGAATAGAATTCTACGATAGTATTGAAAAAATTTAACAAAAGTTGTATAATAAGCTAAGTATTATGTTTTTGGAGAATTTATAGACATGGCGATTGAATTTCTCACCGATGGAGTTCGAGCTGAGTATCAAACCCCTGAGGTCGGTTATAGCGTAGGCAGAGCGGCAGTAGAATCACTTGGCATTGACAACTTTGTCATGGTTCAAGATACCCGCCACTTTAACCCCGAGCTGGCTGAGGCTGTAACAGATGGTCTAGCAAGCTTAGGTGCCAACGTTATTGATATGGGAATTTTGCCCACGCCGGCAGCGGCTATCACAGCTGACCGTTTGACTCGATCATCTGGCGAGCCCTATGGTGCTTTTTCACTTAGCGCATCACACAACCCCGCAACAGACTTTGGGATAAAAGTATTTGGAGCCGGTGGGGTGAAACTTAATGACGAAGAAACTGCTAGTCTTCAGCACTTTGCGAACAATAGCGGTGAGGCAGTACGCAATCCAAACAAGACACTCACAAGTCGGTCGTATGTCGAAAGATTACGAAAAGAGTACATAGACTATCTTGTTGCAACCCGAAACCCTGGGCTAGACTCCGATTTCCTCCTTGGCACAAAACTGGTAATTGACGCTGCAAACGGGGCGGCTTATTGGTCGGCTGCCGAAGCGTTAAGAGGTTTGGGCGCCGATGTTCAAGCCATAAATGATAATCCACTTGATGAAATAAATAAAAACTCAGGCGCTACGCATCCAGAAACAATTATGGCCGAAGCTACTAGAACCGGAAGAATCGGTTTTGCCTTTGATGGTGATGCCGACCGTTTGTTATCTGTCAGTGAGACCGGCAAGAAACTTGATGGTGATCATGCTATCCATATTGCCATGCTTGGCGAATATCAACTATCGACTACCTTTCCGCTTAAAGCGGTATCCACACGTTACTCAAACTTTGGTTTGCGCCGTTCGCTCTGGGACTATGATATTCGGGTAAAAGAAGTTATCAATGGCGACCGGGCTGTAGCTGAGGCCATGGGCAGCTCAATTCCCGTAGGTGGCGAGCATTCTGGACACACGCTGTTTAACACTGTTGCCCATCGTCTTGAGAGAGTTATGAGTGGTGATGGTACGGTGACGGCAATTCAGCTACTTGGCTACGCCGCCGAACTTGGACGAAGTCTGGATGATATGGCGATGCCAGTCAGTTATCCTCGTATTGAGAAAACGTTGAAAGGCATAGCACCAGATGCATTTGAGACGGAACTTTATATGGATGTGGAGTGCAAAGTAGTCATAGAACAAGGTACAGAAGGCGATAACCTCAGCCGCATGTCTGGAACAGAGAAGGGTGTTGGTCGTATTTTGGTTCGTGACACTGATGATGATCGTGCTCAGTGGGCAATACAGGTGCTTGAAGAAGCCGCACGATAAAACATAACATTGACAAAGCATAAACAATTTGCTATAATGTAGTTATGTCAGAACACCTTCGTTTATCTCGATCTCGCAAAACAGCACTTGTTGCATTAACCGGCGCAACAGCATTCTTTGGCCTAAAAGCTGCAGGTGGTGGTGCTTCTCCTGATGCAAATCGAACAAAAGGTGAAGCAAAAATACTAGACCATGAAGCTAACAAGGGCTTTGAAGTTGTAAACGAAATGCTTGTTTTACGAGAAGGTGTCCAATACCGTAAAACACCAGATGTTGTGCCCGCAGAAACAGGTGACGGTAGTGATGCTGGCAGCGTAGCCGGCAAAGTTGGGCATGGCAAACTGTTGGTTATTAGCCGACCGTTTAAACACGAAGATGCTAAAGGCAACACTTGGTATGGCTTTAAGATGAATACTGAACCGAGTACTGATAGGCATGCAAGTTCCGAATCGATTGCAAAAGAGACGTACTGGATAGATATGACTACTCTAAATACCCAGCGCGACAAGGCAGGTAATCTGCTCTATGATACTTATGCAAGTGGTACAACAGATACAGCAGATCCAGTTGTACGTGGAGCTTTTGATAAATCCGGAAATATCATAATTGATGATGGCAGTACCGGTACACTGGCAGCTCAAGCCACAATTATGGATGCTGAAGACGCGAACTTCCTTATGAGTAACGCAAGTGCTGGCAGGTTAATGAAATAGTCTCTAGCGTCTAGCCAACTGACTTATCCACCACATGTTGTGGTGGATTTTTGTTTTTGTCAAAACTGTGGATAAGTATGGGTAGTTTCCCTAAATATAAGCAATAAAGTACTTGCTGTGGGTGAAGGTGGGTAGTACTATCATGTTAGTGGGTAACAGTAGGTAAGCCAAAACAGCTACACCTCCTCACAAAAACAAAAATCCACTAAGGCGTAAGAGAGAGACCAATGGCCAAAGTAGACTACTTTGAACGCAAACTCGACGATAAGCGGCGGTTGACCATACCGACCGAGCTTCGTAATGAGTTTGGTAGTGGGGCAGTCTTGACCAGGGGTTTCGGTACATACCTCCACCTATACCCGTTAACGGTGTGGGAGAAGATGGTAGAGCCACGCCTGGAGGGTGATTTGCTCGACGAGCGAGTAGCAGACCTGAATGTCCGGTTTCGGATGGGCAAGGTCGAGACAGAGCTTGACGGCAAACA
>CAZVJS010000065.1:0-3304 GCA_964627365.1 uncultured Candidatus Saccharibacteria bacterium
GGGCGGCTGGAGATGAAGCGGTTGGATTCTGTGAAGCTGTTTTCGTTGATGAAGCGGGTGTTTTTTTGCGGCTCAAGAGCTTACCAGCCCCAAAACCGATTAAAGCCATTAATATAAGGATTCCAATTACGATGAGTAACTTTTTAAAAAGGCCACGGATTCGGCCACGCTTTACCTTTGGTTTCGCCGAGCGTTGCTCACTACCCGGTAGCTCAAGCGGTCCGCCTAAAGGTGACTCATCATTAACCATGATTACTCCTTTTAGCCTACTTTACCATCAATCGTTTCATTCTGATAGCTGACTTCAGGTGAGCAAATCGTGATAGCATAGAAAAGATGACAGGAAACAAAAAGGCTAGTGGGTTAGGGCACTACACCGGTGCCAGTATCGTAACAATTTTGATAATTGGACTGGCTACTATTTTTGGCGGCGGTCACGTCATTGTACCGATTGTCGCCTTGGCGCTCATCGAAGTTACCTTTAGTTTTGAAAACGCCGTGGTTAACAGCCAAGTATTAGGCCGCCTGAATGCGTTTTGGCGAAAAATGTTTCTAACGGTTGGTATCGCCGTGGCTGTCTTTGGCGTGCGCTTGATTTTACCGCTGGTTTTGGTTTCAACTACTTCCGGGCACAGTCTGGGGTTTGTCCTTGACTCGGCTTTGCATCACCCTGACGTTTATGCCCAGGAACTACTCGCTGCCTACCCCATCATTGCGGCGTTTGGCGGTGTGTTCTTACTAATGATCGGACTAAGATTTTTTGGCGAGCAAAAGGAAGTCAAATGGCTCAATACTATCGAAGCGCCACTAGCCGAGTTTAATCAGCCATGGTGGATTACTTCGCTAGGTTCGCTGATGGCTGTACTGGTTATCTATAAAGTTCTAGCTCCCCATAACCACCGCATCGCACTAGCCGGGCTATTTGGGGCGATAACATTCGTGATTATAAAACTACTTAGCCAATTGTTAGTTCGAGGCACAGGAGATTCAAAGCATAGTGGCTGGACGCAGTTTTTATATCTAGAGTTACTTGACGCTTCGTTTAGTTTCGATGGTGTCATCGCAGCCTTTGCTATAACTAAAGAAGTCTTGTTAATTGCTGCTGGTCTGGGTATTGGTGCTTTGTACGTTCGTTCGATGACGATGCATTTATTAAAAGGCAATACACTCGCTCACTATCGCTACCTGGTGCATGGGGCGCATTATGCCATTCTAGCCTTGTCCATACTTCTGCTGGCCAGCATTCGGTTGAAAATCCCCGAGCTACTTAGCGGAGTGATTGGCCTGATTATTATTGGCGCAGCTTTCGAACACTCTAGACGTCATAACAACCGAGTACTTAGTGCCTGAAGCCACTTATCCACAGGTTAAAACGGTTACGTTTTATATAATAAATAAAATTATTGACAAGTTTTTGGACTGGGCCTATAGTTGAAATTAGTCATCGTGAGGTGATTAGTAACCAAACCAGCAATGGCGGAAGTTACGAGCAGATTAGGAGCCCTCAAAAGCTCCTTTTTTGTTTGCTAAAACAGTTGTAAAACTAACGGCACAGTATAATTTGCATATAAAGCCAATAAACGTTACTATTATGCGGTATATTGACAACATAAATATGGAGAAACACCATGCCACCCGAAGAACCAACAACACCAACGCCAACAACTGACCCAGGAACTACGCCTACGCCACCAATGGAGCCTTCAGCGCCTCCTGCTGACGATCCAGTTGTTCCGCCAGCACCAGCTGGCCCAGAACCTGCACCTGAAGAGGGAACTACACCTCCACCAGCTGTCGGTAGCGCATTGTAGTAAATATCGAAAAACCAATCCGTTGTTCGCAAAGGGTTGGTTTTTTTATGCGCCAAGACTGTCAGGCGGTATGATAAGCCTATGAATATGCTCGAAAAATTTGTCACAGACGATAGAGGCAAGACGGCCATTTTGCAGAAGCCAAATTTTTTACTGACTCTATGGTTTATCACGCTGTTAATAGACAGATATTCCAAGAGCATGAATGTTAAATCAGTTCTAGATGTCGTGTCCTTTGCGAGTCTAAGCGCTTGGATAATCTTGGAAGTTACTGAAGGATCTAGCCCTTTCCGTCGTGTGTTAGGAGCGGTTATTCTGGCCTATCTAATAATCAAGCGATTGTGACCAAAAGTTACTTAGACGTTTTACAAACTGATGCTGTTACGGCGGCAAAGAGTCTGCTGGGCTGGGAACTGTATAACCTTGTTAATGGGCAGCTTGTCGGCGGCCAGATTATTGAAACGGAAGCCTACACACAAGAAGATCCAGCCAGCCACACATACCGTGGCCAGACGGCTCGAAACGCCCCGATGTTCTTAGCCGCTGGCACGATATACATATATTTTACGTACGGCATGCACTGGTGCATGAACCTGGTAACTGGGAATAAAGGGCACGGTGAAGCTGTGTTGCTGCGTGGGCTTCAGCCCTTGAAGGGGATTGAAATTATGCGTCAAAACCGTAAAGTAGTCGTGGACAAGGATCTTTGTAATGGCCCGGCTAAACTTGTGCAAGCGCTCGGGATCGACCCGGCCTGGACCGGTAAACCATTGGATGAAACCACCTTAGTGCTTAGCCCTGGGACAGTGCCAAAACAAATACTTACAACAGCGCGCATCGGTATTACCGAGGGCCGTGAGAAGTTATGGCGGTTTACCGTTTAATAATGCTAATAGTTAAATAGCTACAAACGAATAGGTTTGCTTTAATAGAGAGGTGAAGGTAAAAGTCCCCATTCTCACCAAAGCCACTCCGCCGAGCCAAGCATCGATTGAGGCGGCGTTAGCTTATATCGATGATTATTGGCCTAAGTTGCTGCGGGAAAACCACCAAGACAAAGGCTCTCTGATCGGTTTGCCAAATCCTTATATCATCCCCTCAGATGACAAACATGAGCATTATGCGCTGGATGAGCAGTATTATTGGGATACATATTTTATTGCCCTTGGTTTGAAGGATAAGTCTCAGGAAGAGCTTGTAACCGGTATGCTCGAAAATCTTATCGTCTTGTTTAAGCGCTTTGGGCTGATACCAAACGCGAGCCGCACCTACTTTACGGGACGCTCACAACCACCGCTGCTAACCACGATTATTTTTCATGTTTATGATACGTTTGGTAAAAGCCAGGAGTGGTTACAAGAACATATGGCTGTTGCCCGCCTCGAATATAGGGAAATCTGGATGGATAGCCAGCACCCTCAATGGCACCAGGTATACAAAGGCCTAAGCAGGAACTATGACGTCAATGATCTTCAAGACCTCCCTGAGGCCCA
>CAZVJS010000066.1:0-3297 GCA_964627365.1 uncultured Candidatus Saccharibacteria bacterium
GCGGATCTATGAGTCGGTATTCTCTTTCGCCTGACGGCAATTTCTTTAACCGAAAATCCCCTGACAGGAATTATTAATTGCTTATACTGTTTTGAACGACGCTGCTTGGAGGTTCTAAAACGCCGAATATTGATTAATAAGTAGCTGCGGCGCGTCAGCTTAATATGATAATTTTTTACACGCGCTTTTTTATTAGCTTGTACATCATTTTTCTGCGAGGGTTTTTGGCTTTTACTTCTTCCAAAATTCAAGAGCGACGGCCAGTGTCGAATTGGCCGTCGCTTGATAAACCTAAACTTGTTAGCCGGTTTATTCATTTATTGATTTTCCTTTTTTATATTAGGCAGTCCACTTGCGGCGGAAAGCGAAACCAAAGGCCAATGTACCGATGGATCCAACTAGACCGAGCAGTGTTGGTAGGCTGACTGCACTGGCTCCACCGCCTCCGGCGCTAACACCACCTGTGGGTGCTACAGTAACTTGTGCGCTAAGCACGTGGCCACAATTTGTTGGAGCTGTAAAAGTGTTTGAAAATGTATCGGTAGTCTCATCACCGATAAAGTGACCGGCGGTTGCCTCGGCTTCTACGGTTACGGTTGTGCCGTTTTGAGCTGGGTAGGTACCTGCAGCTACAACTTGACCGTCAATTTTGTACACAACATTTTCGGTTGTAGGTATGGTGTATGAACCAAGTGCATCGCAGGTAGGTGCAACAAAGGTAACAGCTGCCGGAACGACTTCTGTTAATTCTTGGCCGCCCAAGCAACCGTTATCGAACACCTCTTGACCTGCAGGCCAATTAAGTCCTGGGTTGTTATCAAATGGTGGAATAATGTCACCCCATTTAATTTTGGCATCCTTTAAAGTCTGCGCATCTTGCTCTGAAGTTACAACTGGGCCGGTGTGGTGACTATGGTCATTGTTGCCTTCGCCATCAACTGCTGACTTATCTACAGTAATTTTTACGTACGGGTTTTTGACACTGTTAGTACGGTGACAAATAGTTACTTTGTCTGACTCGACTTGCGTGGCTGATACTGCTTTCGGCAGTACAACACTCGACACTAAAGCAAGCAACATACCTGTTGTTGCTAATGCGTATTTTATTTTATTCATACACAAATCTCCCCTCACTTAAGTTATAAGATTTATATATACCTTATTTGTTTTTATGTCAATTACATTATAATGCTTATGCTAACTTCCCTGTTCCCGCTCCCCTAGGAAGCATAATCAAAAATCAGCTAGTCGTAAAAAACACGACAAACACGCCTTTTATTTGGCGTCAACTAAGTCAAAAACAAAGAGTTGTCGTTTTTCATACCAAACACCAGTACACGTTTGCAAAACTAGAATCGGTTTACCTGTATAAGTAAACAAGCTCGTGTCAGTCGGTGTGGTAATGGTGCTACTAACAAACTTGTACCGGAAGGTGTGTCCGTTATCAGTAGTGATAATTGCTTCGTTACCCGGCTGTACTCTAGGTAGGTTATAAAAGACATGCCAACGATAATGCGCATAAATATAGGTCAGCCCAGTCTTGTTATTTGCTTTGGCGGTCATAGTACCCCATTGGGCATTATTTAGAGTAAGCGTCCAACTCTGGTTTGATGGATAGTAGTAACCAGGAATTACATTTAAATCGATACCAACGTCAGGAATGGAAATATGCGTTGGTGTCCCCATTAGTAAGGGCTGGGTCGTGGCAGCTGGTTGGTTGCTCTTCAGGGCCTGGGCGTCAAGATGGCTATTCTTTGATGCAAGCCAAGTGTTTATCAGACCAAAACCACCTAAAAACAGACCAATTACCACCAGTAATATACCGCCAGCCAGCCAAGCGCGCTGTTTCTTAAATGCTCGGCGCTTTTCATGTTTTACAGTCTGCTGCTTAGTGGCTTTAGCTAGTTTTTTAGTAGGCTTTACAGTTGGGAGGCTTTTCATTAGTTTACTCCTGACGCTACACGAGTATCAAAGCGTTTTGGCGAATCCCAAACACACGCTTCTACAGTTCGTTGTTTGATAGCTTTTACTAAGCCGTGTAGCATGATCCAGCGAAATAGAAAGTCAGTAACGATAATCGCGGGTATAAACAATACCAAACGAGGAAGCTTGAGAGCTATGGCGGCAACAATGACCCAAACAGAATAACCAGCAGCTAGCAGCAGTAGCTCAAGTGGCAGATAGTGTAAACCAGCTTGCCATAGAATAAAGATGGTTAACGGTCCAGTGAAAATATAAATCAACCAATCGAGCATTACCGCCAAGTAAGACAGGTGAAATTTGTTGGCCCTGGTTCCGATACGATGACCTAGAATTCCCTGAAATGTACCCCACATCCAGCGTAAGTTTTGTTTATACCAGTCACGAAAGTTGGTGGGATCCTGTAGCCAGGCGCGGGCTTTAGGAGCGTACTTGATAGTTCCTAATTTCAATCGATGAGTCTCTAGCGTCCAATACGTGTCATCGACTATATATGGCGTGTAGCCGGTAAGGACTTGGTCCAGAACTTCGGTACGGTATAAAGAGTTAGAACCTGAGATACAGCTCATAACATTATGCGTGCTTTGAATGGTGCGCGTCGTAATTTGATACGCCCAGTAACTATACGATCGGCAAGCCAGCCATATGTTCCAGCGTTTATGATCGGGCCAGTAAGTTAAATTCTTACCGACCGCAATGGCACATTCACGATCCATGGATTTCTTTGTCTGACGAATAAAGTCCTTTTCAATAAGGACATCGTCATCCAAGATAGCAATCGCATCGTAGTTTACACCAAGCTTGAAATGTTTGTAGCCGCGGTGAAGAGCAGATGGTTTACCGATATTTTTCCGTAGCTGAAGCACTTGGGCCCCAGCTTCTCGGGCAATCTTGGCTGTGTTATCAGTACTACCATCAGAAACGACATAGACAGGGTAACGGTTTGCTTTTGCAGCCTTGATGGTAGCCGCAATAGTTTGTTCACCGTTTTTGGAAGCAATTAAGACTGCAACTTTGCGTACTTGCTTGAAAGAAAACCCATTGGAGCCATATTTACTTTTACGGGCTTTAGCTCGTCTATACTCAATATAAACAGAGAGTGCCACTAAGAGCACCGTTAAAAACGCAACAGAATATATAAGGTAGGATAAATTATTCACATTCATCTTAAATTCCAACTTCCCAAAACTTGAAACATAGTATATTATAACATTCCCATTGTGCTTATGCAACTATGTTTTATTATGTATTTACATATGTGTCTTTTTGTGCTTTAATTGACTTTGAGAAAGGAGTTAAGTATATGTACGGATCTGT
>CAZVJS010000067.1:0-3205 GCA_964627365.1 uncultured Candidatus Saccharibacteria bacterium
AACACTTCGATGCCATTGAACCAGATGAGATCACCGACTGGAGCAATAACCCGGGGTTCCCCATTACCTACAACGACCAGATTGCCTATAACCGAGCCGTGGCGACCTGGGCACACAACCTTGGCCTCAGTATTGGTTTAAAAGGCGACCTGGAACAAGCCCACGATTTGGTAACAAATTTTGACTGGACACTAAACGAAGAATGCTTCTTATTTAGCGAGTGCACCACCATCAATAACTCGGGGGGGCCTGGGGCCGATGGCCTGGATTATCCTGGGCTACAATTATTCGCGCAAGCCAATAAAGCTGTTTGGGTGGCAGAGTACCCCTCAGAATATGCAGCAAGCCAACGCTCAGGCTCCGGTCTCACTACAACGACCTTCAACAGTATCTGTACCACCTCTAAGCAGCAACACTTTAATACAGCATTGTACATTCTAGGCTTACCGGCAACTGGCGGCCGCCAACCTTGTCCAACCACCTCAGCTACAACCTGGTAGTTAATATCCGTAAAAAGACAATTTTTTAGCATTGTTAGCGTAAACTCTGATTAGAGTTCAGTTCTAAAGTCGTAGCGAGAATCAGGAATAACGGAAGTCAAGAGCGCGTGTTTTGTTTTGGGGTACAATACTTGTATGAAGCCAATAAACCAATTGCTAGGTCTTTCGGGCAAAAACGCCATTGTTACGGGAGGGGCTAAAGGTATCGGCCAAGCTATAGCGTATAGACTAGCTGAGGCTGGAGCTAAAGTACTAGTGGCTGATATGGACAAAGCTACCGCCCAGAAGACGGCTCAGGATTTAGTCAGTAGAGGTTGGGTGGCTGAACCTTTTAAGGTTGACGTATCCAACGAAGCCCAGGTAAAAGCCATGATTAACGCCTGCAGAGAGAAGCTTGGTTCAGTCGATATATTGGTTAACAATGCTGGTATTTATCCGCCGAAGCCTGTTGCCCAAATGTCTGAAGACGAATTTGAACGCGTTATTCATGTAAACTTACGCAGCGTATTCTTGACAACTAGACACGCCGCAGAAGTCATGAAGCAACAAGGGGGTGGGAAGATCATTAATATTACTTCCATAGATGCAATTCACCCATCCATGGTTGGACTGGCACACTATGATGCTTCTAAACACGGAGTTTGGGGTTTTACCAAAAATTCAGCATTAGAACTGGCGCAACATAAAATCTGGGTCAATGCTATTGCTCCGGGAGGTATTATTACCCCAGGTGTGGCAGCTATGAGCCAAGGAAGTTCGGCTCAACAAATGGCGGCTTCAACCAAGATATTTATGGCTAAAATACCGATGCAGCGTATGGGTGAGCCTGATGAAATTGGCATGGTTGCCCTGTTTCTTGCTAGCGACATGTCAAGTTACATGACTGGCGAGCAGATTGTTGTCGACGGTGGAGCGTTACTAAGTTAAACACCCCCTGGTCGGCTATTGATCTGTATTCGGCCAAATTGACTACAACTGCGTACGCGGGGATCTACCACTGGGTAGATGGGTTGTGTTTGTTCCGGCGCCGCCAGAAAAGTACGATAAAGAACCACATACCCAGGATTAGTAAGGAAAGAGAAGCCACTAGCCATATTATCCATGACTTGCTATGTGTTGGGGTCGAGACAGAAGCAGGCTTAGCCGTATTAGTAGTTGTTGATGCACCGAGAACCGCTTTAAAAACAAAGTTGGCCTTGCCATCCGTAATGCTCGTCAACGTTATTTCTATGTCATTTTTGCCATCGCCATCAAGGTCAAATTGCTTAGTATCACCTGGAAGAAATCGAACTGTGTTATTTCCCGTTGACTCCGCGATAACCACATCAACATAATCCGCAGTTATGGTGCCAATCGTAATGGTCTTGGTTACTGTCGTTCCGTTAACCGTAATCATAATACTCACGACTTGGCCGGTCTCAAGTGTTAATTGCTTGCCAGCCGCTGTAAAATACTCGCTAAAATCATTCAGTAGAATCTGCGCCGGTTGCGCCGCATTGGTTGTCTGAGGTTGTGAGGTTGAGGATGTAGGAGAGCTACTTGAAGGACAGGAAGTGCCGTAGCCACAAGTGTTATATCCACCTGAACCATAAGTAGACGCCAAGACTTGCTGTAGGGGAAAGATAATTCCGCCAATTAGCCCTAACAAGAGAAGCTTTACAAAATAATTTCTAATTTTGCGAATTTGTGTAAGAAAAGACATTTACAATGGGGATTATAACATTTATACTTATGTTTGAAATTAACAAATTGGAGAGGGTATGTTTGGTAAAACAGAAGACTTGGTAATTGTACTCCTTATTATTTTGCTGCTCTTTGGTGCAAAGAAGATTCCGGATTTAGCACGGAGCATTGGTCAATCAGCGCGTGAGGTCAAAAAAGGCTTCAACGGTGAAGATGACACTGCAGCTAAAAAGAACGACAGTAAAAAAACCGGCTAGTAACTAGCAGATAAACTAAAAAAACAGGAGTGGGCAGTGGCATCGTCGCAAATATTCCACGACCACGTTCGCGAATTAAGAAAAAGAATTTTGTGGGTGGTTTTAAGTATTGGTATCAGCGCGGGCATTTCCTATGCGCTGCGTATTCGTATTATCAGTTTGCTTCAGCGCCCGCTGGGAACGCCACTATTTTACACCTCGCCAGCCGGCAGCTTTAACTTTGTTTTAAAGTTATCAATGGTTATTGGCATCTTTATCGCACTACCCGTAATGATTTATCACTTGTTGCGTTTTATTGAGCCGGCTCTACCGGTCAGGATAAAAAAGGGCTTTATGATTAAAGTTATTGGCGCGTCGTTCTTATTGGCTCTAGCTGGCTGCGCATTTGGATATTTCTACATGATACCAATGTCGCTTAAATTTTTCGCTGGTTACTCCACGGGAGTCATCAAACCGTTGATTTCCGCAAATGAATATTTATCTTACATGACGAGTAATCTATTTATATTCGCCTTGGTCTTTCAAATCCCACTACTTGTTTTATTTATCAATTGGATCAAGCCCATCAAGCCTCGCAAACTATTGCATTATCAACGTCACGTAATTGTTGGTTCTTTTGGCCTTGCCATCATTTTACCTTTTACATACGACCCTATTTCGCAATTTATTGTTGCCATCCCAATAATCGTTTTGTACTACGTGTCTGTGATTTTATTGTTAATCGCCAACCGCGATCATCGCTCCAGGGAAAAAGCACAACCGAAA
>CAZVJS010000068.1:0-2956 GCA_964627365.1 uncultured Candidatus Saccharibacteria bacterium
CTGCTTTTGCACTTAATACGTTCAGGAAACCTCGCAAATTCCCCGATAGAACATTTACAAAGCCACTGAGCGGTGCACCAATGGTTCCCACCAGTTGGGCTCGTAGCTGATCCTTGCTTGGCAAGCTGGCTAATGCCTTAACATCGTCTGCACCCAGGAATTGACCGTCTGCTGTGATGGCACCCACAAACTGCAGTTGTGGTTGCAATTTTGCAAAGTTTGCTAAAACTTGGGCGGGTGCAACTTCATCCTCGCTGTTAAAAGCGTAAAGCAGTTGTCCGCGTAATGCGCTGGTGTCAACACTTTTGAGGGTTTCATTACCTTCGACTGCCTTTATCACTAGGCGGTTTTTAACAACGTGCACCATGGTACCGTTGTCTTTGGCTTGCTTTCGCAATTCCTGCATAGCTTTTACGGTTGTACCTTCGTATTTGGCAACAACTGTTAGCTTGGCATCACTAAGAAGCTGGCCAATTTGGTCAACAACTTCATGTTTCTTATCTTTGGTTAGTGACACAGTGTGTCTCCTTATAGTTTAGCCCGGATCGACCACCTCGGGTATAGTTACCGTAATAAAAAAGCCTTTGGAATATCCAAAGACAAATTACGAGAAAACAAGTATTGTTTAAACCTCGGCGACAAATTAAGTTTTTACACAGTCGCTGTCTTTGGTAACTGACGCAAATTGTAGCCTATTTATCACACTACGTCAACAGATATGCTCAACATGTAGAACCTATATAAGCGAAGTAAAGGACTTAAACCGCATTTCCTAAGTCACGCAGGAAGATCTGCACGATATTTATTTGGACTAGAAACTATTGAGACCTCATCAAAGCCTCCGGATTCATTGCGAATCACTGACTGCTTTACTATTTCACCGCCAAATGATGCTATATCTGCTAATGATACAGTTGTAATTTCACTTGGACAATCTTTTTGTCTATCCATATGACTGTTGGAAAAAAAAGGATGGTGATCTACACCACCACTGCCAATATGCTCACCCGATGTCCAAATACTCATAACAATGTCTCCTTAAATTAAAAACAAGCTTCTGGTTGAAGCCTGCTGAGTTGGGCTGTGCTACTCCGCGTAGCGCGGATCAGGCTTCAACCGTATTGAAGCACAGCCCTGTAAGGGCGAGTAGAAGGTGCTGCAAACGGTTTAAGCAAATCATGCATGTAATTTTAACATCGTCGTCAAGCGTTGACAAGTTGGATATAGGGGCGTAGATTAACTCACGGTAAATACAATATAAATTCTGTAGGGGACTGTTTAAAATTGGTTTATTACAGTCATGATGCACATAGAACCAGTTCCAAAAAGCTTCGAAGCTAGCGAGCTAGAAGCAAAAGCGCGCGCAGATGCACGGGCCAAAGTTGAGACGGAGCGACGGCAATTTGCCGAGTTAGCTGAATTTGAAATGCGTGATCCACTGGGTATCATTGCACTGAGACATGCCAGAGATTATTTTGCATATACTACTGGTCAAACTGAAAAATTTAGCCTCACTCTTCAAAGTTCCATAGAAGCTAATCGATTCATACATGACCTTTTCGCAAAAGAGGTAGGATTACAGCTGGCATTGGAATTAGCGCCTGGTGATGATACGGTTTGGGTAAATGGTGATAGGAGTATCGTTCGAGAAGTTGAAGGTGCTGTAAATCATATACCTGAAACAATTCGCTACCGCTCACATGATAATGTTGTATCCTAGTTGACTTGTGCCCTATTTTGTTTTCGCATTATCCATTTGCTGGAGTTTGAACTGGGTGTAGCGCTCGGCTGCTAGCCGGGTTAGCTCTGGGTCTTCGTCTTGATTCACAAACTTCATAGCCTCTGCCAGCATAGGATGAACCTCTGCTAGCTTTTCATGCATTTGTAACACCAGCTTGCGATAGCCAGGGTGGCCTTGTGGCGTGGTGCGCAGTTCATGAAGGTGGAAGGCTTCTCGGGCGTTGTAGGTAATCTTCCAACGCATTTTATGACCTAGCAGTGTTGCATATTGGGCCTCAAGATCGTAACCAGATGCTTGTAGAGCGCTGTATAGCTCTAGGCTTGTGTCAAAACAGGCCTGGAACTGATCTGTTAGCTCAGCCTCTTCAATGAGTGCGGGTACATCGTAGCCATAACGTGGTGTTAGTAGCTGCCACTCTAGGTCGTCAACTATGCGGTGGCGCTGCAAGTCGCGGAAAATGCCGTAATCACAGAGTAGATCCCAGCTATAGTGGGCGTTTTCTAAAGCTCGCCCTGGTTTATGGCGACGGTTGAGCCTCTCGCCTACATACGCCTTAAAGACCTTTTCTTTTCTGCTGTATGGCCAAGTGCTAACCTGCTGTTTTAACTCTTCTAGTGATAAATTGCTATGGTCGTAGAGCATGTCTGGTATGAGATCGAGCTCGTTGCGGGGCCAAACGGCTGTGAGGGTTACCGGCTCGTCTTGTTGGCCATAATTATCTGGCAAATATTTATGTGCCAAATCTTTTACTCCTGCTGCGGTATTTGCCCGGTAGGCTACCATAGCACCGCCCCGGTCAGGTTTGTCGGCACGCTCTAAGAATGTTCCCATGGTTTTGCGGGCTTCATCTAGCATTTTCTGGCCCGTTTCACGGGCTTCAGGCAGTTCATCGCTAAGTAAGTGCATAATAAGGCTTTCTAGAGCCTGTCCAGAGGCGTAAATTCCCACTGTAGATTTAGTGGCTACCGGCAACACTGGGCGGACTGCATCGCAGGCCTGGGCCCTGGTGGCGGCCCGCCAGGCTCCATCTTGCTCTTTCTTTGGGACGGTTGAGTGCTGCTGGATGTAGGTTGTTAGTTCTCGGACCATATCTGAGTAGCTGTCAAATATTGCATCCATGGCTTTGCAGTAAAGATTAGACGTCTTTTTGTTGAACTGTTTGGGGATGTAGTATTTGTATTTACCATTTTTATCCTTCTGGTCAAAGAAGATATA
>CAZVJS010000069.1:0-2909 GCA_964627365.1 uncultured Candidatus Saccharibacteria bacterium
CCGTTGTTATAGTATATGAATACAAAGTTTTTCATCTTGTATTACCCTTTCTGCTCACCACGTGAGCAATTAATTGTTCAACATCATCTATGCCCACGTGGGCGTAGCTCATGTCCGTTTCTCCATGCTGGTAATGTAATTTTCCAGCGATTCTTTGTCGTTCCCCCAGTCGGTGTGGTATTGGGCCAGCCAGTCTTGCGCCTCTTTGAGCGTTTTCTTGTTCAGGGCCACAAAGTTTGTTCGGCCTACCTTGCGGCGATGGATCAGCTTGGCATCTTCTAGTGATTGGATATGTTTATGCATGGCCGGTAAAGACAGCTTTTGCTCATCTGCTAGCTGTTTCACTGTTGCGGGGCGAAAAGATAAGGTATGCAACATGCCGCGCCGTTTATTATGGGCCAGTGCCGCAAAAGTATTGTCTAGCTGAGAGGAAGTTATACTCATAATAGTTAACCTATTAGTTAACTATATAGACTCCTCGGATTGGTGTCAAACAGAAATACCAAACAATTGGACGGTTCTAGACCTAATCTGTAAGCGTCCTTAATCTTCTTTCGTTATAACAGTAATCAAAGTGTGGCTTACCCCATCTTCATCCAAAACAGCATGGTGGTGCTCACGCAAGCCTACCCCTGCAAGGAACGTATGCTCTTCTTCTCCCGACAGACTATCAGTGCGATCCAAGGCGCCGGATACACTATCACCAATCATGTCTGAGAGCATAGCTTTTGACGTTTCAGTAAAACGAGCAAGCTCTGGGTGTGGATGGTCATCGTACGGAGAATAATAGTGACCCTCGATATAAATACCGTCAGGTGTCATTACTCGTGCTAATTCTCTAAGGAAATTCTTTGCGGAACTTTTATCAAGAGCAGCCCGTAAGCCCTGGCTCGAGATTAGATCAAAACCAGAGTCTTCAAAGGGTAGCTTATCAGCAGAGCCCTGAACTAGACTAGTGTCTGCCCCGGCTCTTTCTTTTGCAATACTTAACAAGGTCGGATTTTGGTCCAGTCCTACCACATTATCCGCACACCCTTCCAAGATCGCCAGTGATTTTCCGACGCCGGTGCCTATATCAAGGGCATTGTAAAAATTCAGCGAAGAATCTTGATCAGCAACCCACGACTTTACCATGTCTGCTTGGACCCTGCGAACCTGATCCGAACTAAAGCCTTCTATTACATCAAACCAATACTTACCGTTAGATGCTCGTTGAGCCATCAAGTTGTACCGTTCAGCTTGTGGAGTTTTACGCACAGTATCGGCCATGGTAATCAACTCATCAGCCGGAACATCTGCAGCAATACTGGTCTGCCCTGGATGATCGCCCTCAGCTCGCACCCACTCATACGCCGTTTGCCAGAGCTGATCGTCAGTAGGATATTCTGCAAATTCATCAAGTAATACACGTCTTAGCTTTACGCGAGCTTCAACAGGCAAATCTTGTGATTCGTTAGATGAAGATGAATTTACTTCTGTCATGTTTGTTCTGGCTTATTTTGATCTCTGAGTTTGATCATTTCTTTAAAAACTTCTTCATTAAATTTTCTCTGGTCGTGGTCAAAGGCATGGACACCAAGATTTTGACGCGCCCTCTCCATCGCAATGGTCATGTCCTGACGATACTGATTAAAATTAGCTAGCATTTCCCTTTCTAACTCTTTTGTTTCTATAGTGCCCTCGAGTACGCTCACCTTGTTAGATGGTGTAGCTATCAGGTAATAGCCCTCGGGAGCAGCTACCTGATTCGGCGTACCGTACTGTGCCTCCATGCTCCTATATTCTGGATCAATACTCCTTACAGAGCGAAAAACAAAAAAGCCCTGATCATTTATCGCGTCAGCCATTTTCCTAAGCTTCCATTCTTCGCGATTCCAGTTCACCCGTACAATAACATTGCCGTCTTTTTCCAACACTCGACGAGCTTCGTTCAGCATATCGTTTCGAGTAGCATCATCAACATCAGCATTTAGGATATTCGACATAAAGACTTCACGAACCGAATGATCTTGAAATGGTAAATGTTGGCCATCACCCAACATAAAGTATATGTTTTGGCCTGACTTTTCCTTCTCAATGTAATCTACAAAGCGAAGAGATTCGGAACGAACTGCATCAGGATATGTGGCGACCGGGTTTTCATAATCGCCGACGGCTCGGTCAATTCCAATATACATCTTGTCTTTAAATGTCCGTTTAGTTAGCACGCCACCTGGGTCGAGACCATAACCAACTTCTAAATATATTGGTAAGTGAGGTTTGGTTTCGCCATTGTCAGCATCGTGCTGTGCGATCTGCGTCAAACGGCTAAATACTTCATCTACTTCGTCGGCTGTAGCTGGTTTACTTGCAGAATAGTGGCGGTGGGAAGTACTTATACCTCGCATAATCATTGCCAAGCCGGTGTCTCTGTCAATATACAGACCTTCCCAGACCGTGTAGAGACGAGGGAGATGACTATCGATTTTTAATCTTTGCTGTTCGTATTTGAGGTTATCTACACTGGCAGTCGCTCTATCCCAGACACCTCCTCCATCAAACCCGCCAACAACGCCAGCTGGGTTCCAGGTTACTTCTAACGGTCGCGGGGTAGATTCAGTGTTATCTCCCGTCAATGTGCTAGAGCTCACTGAATAGTGCCGGCTAGCATTTGGTCCATTGCTTAATTCTTCAATTTTCCAGATAAGTGCATCAACTGATTCTTGGGACGGAGGGTTATTTTTTGATTCTTCCAACCGTTCAGCACCAAAAACTTTTAAGGTGTTTGCTGATTCACTCTGAAGATAATAATCCCTCTCTTCTTCAGTTAGTGTGTAGGTATAGAATGGGCTAAGACCATTTAAGTTTTCTTCATCCAATTGCTCGGGCATACCATTATATTAACATATTTACTCTCTATAGTCAATACT
>CAZVJS010000070.1:0-2890 GCA_964627365.1 uncultured Candidatus Saccharibacteria bacterium
CGCATGGCCCAGAGTACAAGGTCAGCATCAATGTTACCTTTGACTGGTTTTTTGTCTTCTGGTTCTTCGGTTTTTGTGGTCGGTTTTTTTTCGGTGTGCTGCCTGGTCATATCTTGAGTTGGTTTAAGTACCACCAAAAATCCTAGATCATGCATTTGCAGGTACATGTCTTCGTGTTCAGGCATATGGCCAATAAACATGAAGGCTTTGGTCACACCGTACTGATCTGCCAATAGCTGGCGGAATTTGCGCCAGTTCATCTTCCAACCCATTTTTTGAACGCCCAAATTCAGGTTCTGACTATCTATAAACGCGTAAACATTGGGTTTGTTCCCTCTTCTCATTCTATTCCTATCATACCACGCTAGGTTTTCGGGTTTTGCCAAGGCGCTGATTTCTCTCCATTACGTCGTAACCCTGTTTTTCTTCATCAATATTGCTCAATCCGATTCGTTGCAAAAGGGCCCAGAGTTCTTCTGTCACCTCTTCATGATCAGCATCGTGTGCCATCATTTTTTCTGCTTCAACAAATGTACCTAGACCATCTATCTTGTCCAGACAAATCTCAATATCCTTATATTTAGCTTTCTGCCTTGTTTTTGTGAGATCAGAGTACAGCTCAAATCCAAGCAACTTAATAATTTCTTCCAATTCTGCACCATCCCCAACACTAGTCTCGTGCTCGATACTATCCAAGTGACCCACCACCGAACGCTTAAGAGTAAGAATTACTTTCTCGTCGTTCTCGGTTCGGATACGTAGCCAGTTTGCATCAAATGCATTTTCAACTGCCCCTGGTTTACCATAAACGACGTCATGCTGAACAACAGGCGCACTAAGTTTTATATCAAGATCGTTAAGCTTTGCACGTACTAGTTTTTCGTCTTTTACCCGAACTTTTATCTCAATCTCTCGCATATCGGTTCAATCATAACAGATGTTAGTCGGCGACGATTTCGAGAAGCTTTCTGAAATCGCTCATTATATACGTGGGCAAATGCTCTTTTAACTTCTCTAGATCGTAGAATTTTCTGTGTTCTGGAGGAAAAAACAGTGCCGAGTCCACCCCGGCGTTTTTTGCTGATCCTAGGTCCTTGTCTGAATCGCCCACCATTACTGCCTGTTCTTTTGTGCCACCGAGTAGTTTAAGCGCTTTTTCAATGGGTTCTGGATGAGGTTTATGATGCTCGACGTCTTCATGCGCCACAATTACATCAAAATATTCATTGAGGCTGTAGTCATCCAACGAGTGTTTTATATTTTCATAAAGCGAAGTTGTAATAAGTGCCGTCTTTATCTTTAGATTTTTTAGTTGCTCTAATACAAATAAGGCGTCGGGATACAACTCGACTTCTGGAAGTTTCTTCTTGGCAAATTGATCCATTTCGTTAATTACTACATCAACATCTTTAATGCCCCAGCCTTCCAAATAAGCACCAAACTGGCCAAAGCTGGCAGCTATAGCTTCATCAGAAAGATGAAGCCCGCGTTTTACAAGTGGCGCCCGACACGCTTCCAGCCAAAGGTCTAATGTATTAGCCAGATTGCCATCCCAGTCCAGTAGGACATATTTGTATTGCTTCATCGCGGTTCAATCATAGCATTTATTGTTTGGGTTTTGCCTGAGCTTGGCGGAGCATAATAACAAAACCAATTGTTAGTGAATTTATCGCAAAATAGATTGGAAACGCCACGGTAGCAAATGTAATTTCTGATATAGACACTACTGTCACAAGAGAGCCAACACCAAAAATAACAAACGACTGCCAAGCCTCTTCGTAGGGGCGTATCCAAGCGTGGTATACAGTCGGCACACTGCCAAACAGGTCAGCAATTATATTAAACAAGATTGCGAGTGTCGGGTTGTTTGTTATGAGCCAAGCTATAATCCCCGTCACGGCTATCGCTTGACAGATAAAATCAATTTTCTCATATGTGGTATCTCCGTTTTTTAGCGCAAAGATAAGAACAGTTATTTCGATCAGACCTGACATTCCTGTTAGTAAAGCGCTGGCGTAGGCATGTGCAGCAATTGCAGCACTTGTAGCTATAACAGAAATCAACAACCAGGTTGTCCAGGTTGCAATTCTTGGTTTAACTTTTGAATGGACGGTGTCCAGTAAGTATGGCAAGAAAGAAAAAGCCACAATGAGCGAACCAGCAATGGCAAGAAAAGTTCTCATCTCTGTTTTGTCTGCTCTTTTAACGAAGAGGCTTCAAAAAACTCTTTAACCTCAGTCAAGCTATCGAATACCTCATTTGCTCCAGCTTTGTCTAATTCTTGTCTGGTGCCAAAACCATGCGTAAGCCCAATCGTCAGATAGGCACCTGCATAAATGCCGGCTTTAATATCATATTTGTGATCACCAACAACTACGATCTCGGAAGGTGCAATATCCAAAACTTCTGCGATATATTCAATAGCAGCCGGGCTGGGCTTGTGGGCTAGATTATTATCAGCAGTCACCACCAGATCAAACATGTCACTAGGCTTATGTCCAACAGCACGAAAGTTCCGCCAAACCTGCCTTGTTGTCCCACTTGTGTTCAGGCATACAAAGAGTTCAAACTTTTTCAGAAATTTTATCAATTGTGGTAGATCGGTATATGCCTTGATGCTGCCAGTTAGTGTATCCTGGGTATCTTCGTGCTGCTGAGTTAGTTCGTGTACTAGATTCTCATGGCCCTGTTTTCCCAATATCTGCTCATATGTTTCCAATACCGGTTTTCCCAAATGCTTGCGGACTAGCTCCCTGTCTGCTAAATTCTCAAAGCCATTGTTGCGCAGAGTTTGCTCATAGCCACCCAGCACCAGCTCACGCGTGTCAAGAAGTGTACCGTCAGAGTCAAATACGACAGCTTTTATAGATTTCATTGTGGCTCAATCATA
>CAZVJS010000071.1:0-2887 GCA_964627365.1 uncultured Candidatus Saccharibacteria bacterium
TTGTGCACCCGTAGCTCAGCTGGATAGAGCGTTGGCTTGCGGAGCCAAAGGTCGTGAGTTCGAATCTCGCCGGGTGTACCATTTCGCTTATGCTTTTTATTTTATAAATCCCTCGGATAATTACTAATATGGCAAGAATCGGCGAGGTAGCGCCAAGACCAGTTGAAGCCTTATATCCATACCTTACGGAAGGAATTCCCAATGCTATTGCAAAAGTTTGTGAATCACTAAATAAGTTCGATCCTCTGCCATATGGCGTAATCCCTGATTTTCTCACTGATGAAGGTCTAGCTCTGTTAGAGAAACTTGAAGTACCGCTGAACGACAGATGCCCAATGGACGAGGTGCTGAGCCATCCGGTTGCAGGGCCACTAGCAAAAACTATGGGACGAATCTCTCTTGCAAATATGGATCTAAGATATGACTCCACTGGAACAACTTATAGTCTAAAAAATGAAACGGGAGAGGATGTGCACTTAGAGGCGCACCGCGATCTACTCGATGGACATGCCGTACTTTATAACTACGCGGTCTCGGGTAATTTGTACTACGTTCTGGATGGGGAAAGATACAGAATGAAAAATAACGAGTTGATTGTATTGAATGGAGCTGCCGTGTGGGGTGATATAACTAACTTCTTGCCAGGTGAGGAAAACAACGAACCTGAAGATGGATGGCGAACCCTGGGTGGCGTTACCATGGTTCACGCCGTTGAAAGTGATGGTTTCGCCTCTAGAAATCGCCTATTAGCATATGCAGAGGGCCCAAATACAGTCGTTACGCAAATACCCCCCGAGCTACCACCCTGGTTCTAACTTCGTTCACAATGCTGCACCAATTCGAAATCAATTGACTAAAGTTATATAATATTGAGTACTAAGCAGGAGGTTTTCTATGCCAGAAATGCAAGCTTATGAAACAAATCGTGGTTTAACCATTATTCGAACCCGAAAACCATCTTTAGAGTTGGCTCAACTCGCCCAGCCAATTGGCTATGCGGCCTGGAAAGAACGAATGCCTCAGCGGCCTGACAGCCAGGTGCGCAATGTTTTTAACCCAGATAACCCCCAAAATGCCGAAAAACTTCTGGCTAGGATGAAAAGCAAAGTTGGTAAATTTGTTGGGGTGGTAGCTGTTAAGAATGAACAACAAATTGGGTATGCGTGGGCTACCGACGATGTAGGTAACATGAACCACCTTATGCAGTACGCAAAGGTACTTGGCGGTAAATGGAAGGGCGAAAAGCCCTTCGTCTGGAACGCCCATATAAACGTACTGCCCGAGTGGCAAGGCAAAGGGGTAGGTTCGGTTTTACTTCGCGAGGTGTTGGCGCCCTTTGATAGTGACCAACGAGTATCAGCCTACGTTTTTGATGAAAACGTAGCTGCGCTTGGCTGGTTTATGTCACGCGGCTTCAAACCTCGACCGAAGAAACCGGTTGATCCAAACGAAAAACCAAGTGGTCCTGATATGTACTTCGGTGAAGGGGCCGAGCATGTTTCACAATGGCGCTTTGAGGCTCCCAGTGTTGATGTAGTGTTGAGCACCGAAGCCGAGGGTGTAGACCGATCTCGCTACGAAGTGGTAGAGGGCACTTAACTTTTCAGAGACTGACAGACAAACGTATCTATTTTAAGCGCTTATCTAAAGCTTTTTCGACAATACGTTCGATGAGTTGCTCGGTTCGTTCCACATACGCTTCAGTCCGATCAATGTAGTTTTTGGTGGTGTGCTTGGCAATAATACTAACAAAACCTAAGATTACCCCGATGCCTAGAAAGATATAGAAAATCGTGAAAATCTTGCTGGCGTCGGTATGCGGCACAAAATCCCCAAGGCCCACGGTTGTGAGGGTGGTGATACTAAAATATAGGGAATCTAAAAAGCGCCAATGTTCAACTTGGCTGTAAAAAATTGTTCCAGTTAATAAAATGGCAACCACAATAACCAGTAAACCCTTGAACTCTTTGTCTTTGAATAACGACCGCATGTTTCGCGTCAGTAAATCCATCATAGTTACTTAAATAGTAACATCCTGCTGCGCAACTGAATACATCCGCGATTCAGCTAAAATTTTAGAGGCGTTATTGTGCGACTTAGGTTTTACTGGACGACGACAGTACCCTTGAACTGCAAAGGATTGCGTTCGTCGTGGTAGGTATACGTACCGGCTTTGTCAAAAATGAAGCTCGTGGTGTTTTTGGTTTGGAGGATCACGCTGCTGTTAAAGTTAGGAATCGAGTCATCTTTGGGATAGGGATCAGCGGCTACCTGGTGCACGGCGCTATCCATGTTAGTCCAGGTGATTTGAGTATGAACTGCAACTTGGATAGTTGCTGGCTCAAAGCCAGTTTTGGTAATATTAACGGCAGCTTTTTGGATTTGGGCAGTCTTTTTAGCGGTCGTCTTATTAGTCTTCGAGGCAGGCCTATTAAGTGCGTAGGCTATAAGCAGGGCAACAAAAATAACAATTACAGCCACGATAACTAGCTTGAGCATCGAACTTTTAGAGCCTCCTACACGAGAACGGCCGGCGGGTGGAGTTGGAGTCGGTGTCGGTGGGGTCTGAGCTGGTGGGGTTTGTGGTTCTGGGGGCATAGAGGTTCCTTTATAGATGCTTCAATGTCACATTATTGGTGGCGGTCTGGCCGCCCGTGATAGTAACGGTTGCCGTTTGGCTGGCGTAGTTTTGTAGCGAGTAGGTAAAGCTGTAGCTACCTTGGGCAATATCGCTTAAGTAATAGTAGCCCTCGTTATCAGCAATAGCTGTATGCTGGCTGCCATTTGCGGTGTAGGTAATCGTAGCGCCGCTACCAAACGTATAGTTGATAGTACCCTTAGTTTCCAGAGAGTTCCAGGTTTGCGAGCCTACGACGCCACTGCCGTC
>CAZVJS010000072.1:0-2688 GCA_964627365.1 uncultured Candidatus Saccharibacteria bacterium
GGTTTTGGTACAATTATGATGCAGACATATATGGGTGACTTGGTAATTCATGATATTCATCACCCAGCAAAGGTACAGAAGAAATTACTGCATATTTTAAGGGACGAAGGTGTTATGGCAAATTCTTATCCAACGACAGATAAGACAGACAAGGAAGATGCCTAAAATTTTATGAAAAACAAGCTGAAAAAAGTACTGAAACGTGAAACTGGCGACGATGAAGCGCCAGTGGCTAGCACGGTACCACGAATTACCAATGAGACGGTGGCGGCCCACCGCGAAGAGGTCATCGGGCGCGCTCGTAAATACATCTACCCACTACAGCATTCCAAGCACAAAATAGTTATAATTAGTACGACTATATTTATCGCCGTAATCATTGGCTTCTTTACTTACTGCACTCTGGCACTGTATCGCTTACAAAGCAGTTCGGCTTTCGTCTACCGTGTCACTCAAGTGGTGCCGTTTCCGGTGGCTCGGTCCGGTGGGCACTTTATCGCCTATGAAAACTACCTGTTTGAACTAAGGCACTACACACACTACTATACGACCCAGCAGAAGCTAGACTTTAAAACGCCAGCTGGCAAACAGCAACTAGCCGATTTCAAGAAGCGAGCGCTGGACAAGGTAGTTAATGACAGTTACATCAAGCGTTTAGCCGCCGAAAAACGCATCAGTGTTAGCGACAAGGAAGTTAATGATGAAATTACCGTTGTACGGAGCCAAAATCGCCTCGGCAGCAGCGATAAAGTCTTCGAAGATGTCTTGAAAGAATACTGGGGTTGGTCGCTCAATGACTTCAAGCGCAGCCTTCGCTCGGAGATTTTATCCCAGAAAGTCGTTGCGGCGCTGGATACTGACACCCATACCCGGGCGCAAACTGCTCTAACTGAGCTGAATAGCGGTGCAGACTTTGCGGCTATGGCCAAAAAATACTCCGATGATATTAGCAAAGATAATGGTGGCGAATATGGCTATCCGATTGATCGCTCAACCCGAAATGTTGCAGCCCAAGCCACGGATACCTTGTATAAACTTAAACCCGGACAATATTCAGATATTGTTAACACTGGTTTCTCTCTAGAAATTTTTAAGGTAATTGAAACCAATAACGATAAGATCCGAGCTGCCCACATTGTCTTTAATTTTAAAGACATTAACACCTATATTAACGATCTAAAAGACAAGCAAAAAGGCCAAGCATACATAAGAGTTTAGCTTGTTTTTAAGCGGTAAAAGTGTACTATATAGGCTAACAGGTCTCTTACAAGTCATTTTGCGTGTGCGAGTAGAGAAAAAGGTCGTCCTGTAGAAGAAAGTAGAAAGAAGGATATTTTGCAAATGGCAAGTAAGTTATTCGTAGGGCGTTTGCCCTATAAGACTACCAGCGAAGAACTCCAAGAGTTGTTCGCCGCCCACGGTACTGTTGTATCTGCTGTCGTCATTATGGACAAGTTTACGGACCGATCCAAAGGATTTGGTTTTGTAGAGATGTCTAGTGACGAAGAGGCAAAGGCAGCTATTGCTGCTCTGAACAACTCTGAAGTTGACGGCCGACAGATCGTCGTTAGCGAAGCTCGTCCGCAAGAAAAGCGCGAGCCTCGCTCATTCGGTGATAATGGTGGTGGTGACCGCGGTGGCTATCGCCCTCGCAGTAACGACCGACGCTACTAAAGCGTCCGAGCAAAAAGCCCCGGGTGAACCGGGGCTTTTTTATTTGCTATAAAGTTCAGATTAGTCGGCGATCATCATATTGAGTAGTTTGTCGACTTCTTCAGCGTCATCGCTATATTAACGATAGCTGAAATATTGGAGGTATTGTGCTTTAACTCTTGGAGCAGCCTAAAACTACCAGTTCGACCACCAATAACAGCAATCTCAGGGTCCTTTAGCTTCATTTACGTACTAGCCAAAATTATTGGCAAGGGTTTTATAGGGAGCTCTTAGAAACCAGCTTAATAGTTTAGTCCGCCGCTGGAACCACTACTGCCACTTTTATGGATAAAGAGGAAGTATATAAGTCCATATACGACAATCGCAACGACGACGTACAACAGTACCCATTGCCACATTGGTCGTTTCCCGTAACCGCCCTTTTTTGGTGTTTGTGGTGATTCTGATTTTTCTGGCTCCATGTTCACTCCTTTTATTAGTATTTTTTATTATACACTTATGTCTAATCTCTTCTTTCGGTACTCCTTCTGGGTCAGATAAATAATAAGCAAGTCAAATAGGGTTAAAAATATTAGGCCCGCTGACAGGTGATAGGCAAGTCGATAGACTTGGTACACTACGAATCCAGCCGTCACGACAATCAACGCCGCGTATGCCCATAGGTGTTTTCGCAGGACTTCAACAACTAATACAACTTTCAACACCCCGTGCGATAGTAGATATAATGCCCCAAACACTAATGACGCGGATGTTAAACTGTGGGCTGACTTTAAGATGTGACTAGCGATAAAGTCGTGTGAGTCAGTCGATAGCTCGTGCTGGGTCAGTAGCCGGGCCAGATTATTTAATTGCTCTGGCTTGATAATGAGTAGCAACAAACCACCTAACAGTTCAAGCAGGCCATCAGTTCCTTTAAGATATAAACTGATTTTAAATGCTTTGTCAGTGATTGGTGTATTTTGTTCACGGCGGCTTGTCATACGCACCATTGTAAACCAATGCTTACGCTTAGCC
>CAZVJS010000073.1:0-2685 GCA_964627365.1 uncultured Candidatus Saccharibacteria bacterium
CCAGCGGTAATGGCCAGCCGGCCATTGTATCCGGCAGCCCAGCCGATAAAGCCGGCCTTAAAGAGAAAGATATCATCACCAAAGTTAATGGCACACCGGTCGATGAAAATCACAGCCTGACTTCGCTGCTTGGTACGCACAGTGTTGGTGATACGGTTAGTCTGACGATTGTGCGCGACGGTAAGGAGCAGACGGTGAATGTGAAGTTGGAGGCAGCTCCAACGGGCTGAGTTCTTCTTTCCAAGAAGCAATCTTGACACTTTTGGCCGCAAAAGTGTCTCAAAACGGCTGGGCTAACGTTTTTTCGTGATGCAATCTCTTGTCAAAGTCGACATCGCCTCGAGGACTCGCTTCGCTCAGACATCTCTCGGCTTTTGTGATTGTCGATTTGACGAGTTTGCTCAGGAAAAAGCCGATGCCCAGACCCTTAGGTAGGAACCTCCAGAGCCGGGAAAAGGAAGTGGAATGGTTCATGAGAAAAAGCTTAGTCAGTAAGGGTTAGGAATAGCACACTATATGTTTTATAATATGGTTAATGGAAGTACCGGTGGAGAAGCTTCTACCGCCTGGTTTGTTTTTGCCGACGGCAGAAGAAGACCCTTCTAAATACGAGTTGCAATATTTTAGAGGCCCAAATCCAGTGGAAGACTGGAGATTGGTTGATTATGGAGCCTTTGTCACCAGTCTAGTTGCGTTTGATGCTGCCGCTGGCAACCGATTAAGTCTGATGCCTAACAGGAACGACTTCAGGGCTATACATGAAGCTGGCTACGGACCAACTGTATGGCGTATCCAGCGGACCATGGGCATTGTAGGTGTTCAGCAATCTTTAGGTTTTTACCCCCGCAACTATCGGCCTGATCAAAACACTATCCTAGAGCGATACGAATGGATACAGACAAATATTTTTGATCCACATAATATGCACAAAGGGGCAATAGCAGTACGGCCTATCGTAGAGTGGTGCACCGATCGCGATCTTGCCCCACACCTTGCCCTGTTGCAGGAGATTTTTGATGGCGATATTGACCCCGTACGCAAAATATTTGGCATAAGAAAAAGATCTCCCCTAAAAGATTCACCATATACTGAGCTATTTAAACTTGGTGCTCAAATCATGCATGATCATGGAAGCATGTTACCAAGTCGGCAATTTAACACTGGCTATAGGACAGATTCAGGAGTACAGCCCGTATGGGCTGCTGATAGGCTCTTTGGTGGAGCCAATAAATTTTGGCTAGAGTTCGGGCAGGTTAGAGATACTAGTGGATTATCTTTACAGGATTTTGTCAACGTGGGAACTAGATATGCCATTCGTAGCGGGGATAGAGAACTAGCTCGGAAAACAGTGAAAGAAAAGAGTGCCGAAAAACGGCTACCGACTGGTTCCAGCCTCACACAGCAAGCCGGGGGATTACCGGCATATCGTGAGATGGTTAATATAGACCTTGCTTTGTATGACAAGCTGGTTATGGAACTAGATGGCATTGGTGTTTTACCCGAAGTAACTCAAATCTTCTGTGGCAAATTTGAACCAACCGAGGAATTTCGTAACTGGTTAATCTCAGGGAAGGATGTTTTAGCGGCATTTACAGAGAATTATGATAAGACGACATATGTCCGTAAAATAATAAATCAAGGATTCAACCTGCTAGATGATGAGATATTTGATTTGCAGTTGATGGACTTTATGAATGAATTACAGCGGATTGGTATTGACGATAGAGAAAACGTTCGTTTCGTGTTAGGGGCAGTTCCGTGCGTCAATGCTGACGAGATACTTAATAAATTTTCTTCCATGTCTGGCGTAAACCGTGCCGTTCGCAAAAAATTAATCAAAAAGTAACATTGCCAAAAGTGGAACGGTTCAAAAATAGATCCGCGAGTAGTATTATTGAGTAGGAAAGAAGGCGAAACAAAGAATGACTTTTCAGCCTACACCTCAGGGTGGTGACTTATTGGAGCTATGCCAAGCCTGGCAAGCTGTTATTAATGACCAGGAAAGCATGGAGTTTAAGAATGCAATTGGCAGGGAAGCTGTAACAGGCGAGCTCAGTGGTGTTCCAAGTTTCCACGGTAGCAGGAAGGTTATAGTTAAAACAGAAGCGGCCATTATGCTACCGGACGGACTAAGCATGGAGGAGACAGTGTGGCCTATGTTGTCTTTTGGCGAAGTTGCCGCTAAAGGGGAGCTTGGTAGAGTATCTTATGTAAGACTAAATGGAAGTGGTCTTATTACGTGGATGCTACTTAACGCACGAGTTATGAATACGCAAGAAGTAGATTTGGAAGCGGTAGAGCAAGATATACAAGAGCCTGACTTTGCCTACTACCTACCGGTCGATCGGGATATCCAACGACCACTATATCTACCGGTTAGCCTTGTCCATTACGCGCTTCCTGCTGCCTAACGGTTCAAAAACCTTGGTGGAACAGCTTAGAACAGGCAAAGCGTTAGCTGTTTTGCTAGACTGAAGGTTATGACTGCACGAACACATGATTTGGCCGCCATTACGGCTTTAGGCATTGTCTATCTGTCACAGTCTCCCCAGCCTATAACGCTCAGTACGGCCATCATTGCCGTACTAGCCAACCTGATAGGCGGTATTACACCGGATATAGATCAGCCAACGGCGCCGCTGTGGCGCAATCTGCCGGTTGGGCGCTATTTTGGTAAAATATTTG
>CAZVJS010000074.1:0-2663 GCA_964627365.1 uncultured Candidatus Saccharibacteria bacterium
GCAGCACGCTTTTGCAAGCGAGCAGCTTTGTTCTTGTGAATAACGCCCTTTTTGGCAGCCTTGTCGATGGCACTCTGAGCTTGGCTCTTAGTGTCATTAGTTGCTTTGGCACTAAAGGCCTTGAGCGCAGTTTTGAGCGTGCGTTTGGTGCGGAGGTTACGAGTAGCAGCCTTTCGGGCTACCCGGACACGCTTTTTAGCAGATTTGATAATGGGCATAGATTTCCTCAATTAGGATTTATATAGATATCGAAGCCAGACTATACAGGGGTCAGGCCGTTTTGTAAAGGGGAAGGGGCCCACTACTGTTGCTAAACATTACCATTTATGATAATTTGTGAATAAGTTATATCTAAAACAAAAATCGCCATTATGGACCCGCAAACGCCAGCTCCACCACCGTCAGCGCAGCAAAATCCGCCTCAAGATATTAAGGCGCAAGTAGTTGCACGTCTCAAAGACGCCAATAACGTACTGGTTACTGTTAGTAATAACCCATCTGTAGATCAGCTGGCAGCAGCAATTGGCTTTACGCTGGTACTTAACAAGCTCAAAAAGCATGGCACTGCCGTTTTTAGTGGCAATGTTCCTTCCATCATTGAGTTTTTGCAACCAGATAAAACCATCGAGAAGAACACCGACAGTTTGCGTGATTTCATCATAGCTTTAGATAAAGCCAAGGCCGACAAACTGCGTTATAAAGTTGAGGACAAGTACGTCAAGATCTTCATTACGCCCTATCGTACTTCCATAAGCGACAAAGACCTGGAATTTAGCCAGGGTGATTTTAATGTCGAAGCGGTTGTAGCCCTCGGAGTCAAGAAACGTGAGCAGCTAGATCAGGCTATTACGGCCCACGGCCGAATTTTGCACGATGCTACCGTGATTGCCATCAACAAACAATCCGGCAGTGAAATAGGCAACCTCAACCTAACGCTTCCCACTGTCAGCAGCTTGTGCGAAGTTATGGTGGCCCTAAGCCAGTCGCTCAAAGCCGAAAAAACCGATCATTTGTTTGATCAACAGATAGCCACTGCCTTTCTAACCGGTATTGTGGCCGAAACAGAGCGCTTTAGTAATGACAAAACTTCGCCAGAAACTATGAAGATTGCTTCGGTACTAATGGAGGCAGGGGCTAATCAGCAGCTGATTGCTACTAAGCTAGAACCTCCAGCTCCACCGGCACCACCACCCAGGCCTGCACCAAGCCCCCAACCACCTGCCGGACCCGGAGCTATTAAACCGTTGGCGCCCGAGAAAAAACCATCAGAAAGCAAGGATGGAGCACTGAATATTCAGCATTCTGATAGTGGGCCAAGTCTAGACGACCTCGCCAAACAAGTAGATGGAGATAACACCGAGGAGCAACTAGACGAAATCCACATTGATGATCAAGGTACCTTACAACGTCTAGAGGATCTCAAAGCTGAAGAAACCAAACCACCCACACCTCCTCCTGTGTCTCCTTCGACACCAGTCGAAAGCCACGGACGGGTTGTTGCACCACCTGAGCACGGTGGTACACTTACGGCCAACACCGAACAAAGCCCATTAGATCCTTCGTCTGACGCACTAAGCTTACCCCCCGTAAACCAGCCACTTTTGCACCACAACTCAGTTAAGCCAGCGTCGCCTCCCACACCTCCACTCGTCCCTGCGGCTAGCTCACCAGATTCTCACGATTCAGAAACTCTTGATGAAATAGAGGAAGCTGTTGATAGCCCACACACCCACCAAACAGAGCAGGACTCTAACGCGGCTACCGATAGGGCCAGGGAGCAGGTGAATAATGCGTCTACCAGTCAGGAACCAGCGCCCATAGCTGCTTTAAATGCACAGCAACTTGGGCAAGATCTCCGTCCATCAGAGGAGCCAAGTAACGGACTACCAGCTAACTTAGTGGGCCCTGATCCAGGCCTCCCACCAGATACTACAGCTGCTTCGAGTCCAGCTTCGCCGCCGCCAGTACCACCACCACTTACGCCGCCTGCAGGACAACCTCCGGCTGGGCCGCAAGACATTCAAGATAGCGCTTTGTAGTATCCTAGGGTTCTATGGATGGTATTTTGCTGGTAGATAAGCCCGCTGGTTGGACATCGTTTGATGTTGTTGCAAAAGTGCGGGGTATTTTGAAGCAATCTGGCGAGAAAAAGCCTAAAGTTGGACATACCGGCACGCTTGATCCGCTGGCAACTGGGCTTTTGGTGTTGGTTGTGGGTATCTACACCAAGCGTGCCCAGGAATTCAGCAAACTGGATAAAACCTATGAAGTTACTATGAAATTGGGTCAAACCAGCACAACAGGGGATGAAGAAGGCGAAAAGACGGTTGTATCGGACGTAAAACCCCCCCAGGCCAGTGTAGAGGCCACTCTAAAGGCTTTTATTGGGGAAATAGAACAAATACCACCCAAATTTTCGGCTATCAAGATAGGCGGCCAGAGAGCCTACAAGTTGGCTAGAGCGGGCAAAGAGGTAAAACTGGAGCCACGACAGGTCAAAATATATGGAATAACGGATGTAAAATATGAATATCCAGAGGTAAAGTTTACGACCAAGGTCTCTTCAGGCACCTATATCCGCTCGCTTGTTGAAGATATTGGCACAAAACTCGAGGCTGGTGCCTACATGACTGACCTTCGTAGAACAAGTGTCGGTGAATTTA
>CAZVJS010000075.1:0-2588 GCA_964627365.1 uncultured Candidatus Saccharibacteria bacterium
TCCTTGCCAAGGAAGAGGCCGTGGGTTAAAGTCCCATCGCCCGCACCATTTCTATAGAACATGAAAATACCTCAAACAGAGGTATTTTTGCTATCATAAGGCTATGAAAAGCAGCCCCGAAGTAGATAAGTATATTAGCTCATTACCACCATGGCAGCAGGTAGTATGTGAAAAAGTGCGCGGCTTAATTCATCAAGCTGATGCGGATATTGTCGAGGAGATTAAGTTTAAGAATCGTCCGTACTTTACGATGCGGGGTAATGTCTGCGCTTTATTGGCCGCTAAAGACCATATGAATGTGTTTATATACGACCCAATTGCACCAGACCCCTCGGGCATTATTAATCAAGGCCACGGTAATGCTACCGCTCGCTCCATACAGCTATATGAAGGTGATGCGTTGGATGAAAAAGCTTTCGTCGAATTGATTAAGGCTGTAGCGGAGAACAACCGCAAGGGCGGCTGGCGAAAACTGAAGTAAGTTAGTTTCAACTTTGTAGAGCGTGGCCAGTAAGTATTTGAACGGTAAATCTTAGTTTGTCCCAGATTCAAAACAGCCCTCTTCGCTATTTAACACAAATATAATATACAATTGTTAATAATGCTTAAGTTTATTGATTCGAACGAGGGTTTTACGATTGTCGAAGTATTAATTGTCCTGGCCATTGCAGGAATAATCTTGTTGATTCTTTTTTTGGCAGTACCAACCCTACAACGCGCCTCCCGCAATAACACGCACCGAGCTGCAGCAGTTTACATTTTTCAGGCTTATTCGGATTGGCTGGCTGCACATGGGATTAGTAACTTCGGCGAGTCACAACCCGATTGGGTTGTTAACTGTGGTACTACAGATAGCAATACTCAATTTTGTCAGTCACTTAAGTCCTCGTTTGGCAAATACGAAAACAACATTCTGGCATATGGTTCCACGGGCTCGCCCCCGCCCCTTCCCGCACCAACTAATGATCAATTAATTTTATCCGACTTTGCAAAATGCAGTGCTGATGGAACAGCCCCTGTTACTACCAATCAACCTAGAGATATAGTTATGTTATACAGCCTGGAGACAGCCTCAGGCAACGGTGCAACCCATTGCCTAGCTAATACAGCTTCAACCACCAGTGTAGATTTCAGCTACTAATATAAATTTAAACATGTAGTAAGTTATCCTTGCTCTGGTTTGATATCATAAAAGTATGAGAAAAATAATCGTTTTATCATTCATTACCTTAGATGGAGTCATGCAAGCGCCTGGTGGGCCTAAGGAAGATACATCGGGCGGATTTAAATATGGCGGTTGGACTGCGCCTTATTTTGACGAAGCGGCTGGCAAGATAATGGGAAAACAAATGAAATCTGCGGATTTGCTTTTGGGCAGAAAAACATTTGAGATCTTTGCCGGCTACTGGCCGGAGCATGCCGACGTATGGCCGGGTATCAATGATGTTACAAAATATGCCGTGAGTCGGACCCTGAAAAAGTCAGATTGGAAAAACTCAGTCTTCCTCAAAAACTTGGCGGATATAAAAAAGGTCAAAAACGGGGAAGGTTCTGACCTTCAAGTTCACGGCAGCGGTAAGCTTATTCAGTTACTGCTAAAGAATGACTTAGTTGACGAACTGTGGCTGAAGATTTTTCCAGTGACTCTTGGTAAAGGAAAAAAATTGTTTGACGATGGCGCGATTCCGGCCGCCTTCACTCTAATAGACACTACCGTGACACCAAGTGGCGTGATTTTTGCCAACTACAAGCGTGCTGGAAAAGTCAAAACAGGTACCGTTGGCGAGTAAAGACGGCTTTTGACGGGGAGTTAGCGTTTTTCGGATGGTGGAATCCACATAACCACCCAAACCCTCATTAGGGCGCTGATAAAAAGTCCAGCAA
Source organism: uncultured Candidatus Saccharibacteria bacterium (assembly GCA_964627365.1). Classification (GTDB taxonomy): domain Bacteria; phylum Patescibacteriota; class Saccharimonadia; order Saccharimonadales; family CAZPPF01; genus CAZPPF01. Next base: position 1,885 of record CAZVJS010000075.1, read on the forward strand.
TTACTAACACCATATATTGGATTGGCCAAGTGTTTTGTAAGTTTCGCCACAGGGTTAGGCCCAAAATCAGTTGGGTTGAATAGAGAGTTATGGCGATAGTCCCAAACGTCAATGATTGTTTACGGGTTTTACTCGACGGCGCGAAAGCACCGGCCTGAACGGCCCGAGTCAGTAAAGCGTACGTAGTCGCCAACGAAACCATAGCCATAACTACACAAGCCACAGCGAAGAAGATGGTTTGCCCGGTTAAGCTCAACAGCGAAACTATAAAAATATCAAACCAGGCCAGTAAAGATCCGCCTGATAGAATTATCCTTCTTTCACGAATGAGTGGATCAGCTAGTTCTTTTCTGGCAAAAGACAGGGCCACAAAGAATAAACCAATAAAGCCCGACGATGCTCCGGCACTGGTGGCTAAAAAGTTTGTATACGAAGATAACATGTAAATAAGTCCTAATTTTGATTTTAACTATAGCATAGTAAATACTCTCGATACGGGACTGCAAATATTTCTCTCAGACAAGGGCTTGCTGCACCAAATCATATACCGTGATATACTTTTCAAACTTGGGTGATTAGCTCAGCTGGCTAGAGCACCTCGTTTACACCGAGGGGGTCGGGGGTTCGAATCCCTCATCACCCACCAATTTGAAAAATTAGCGCTTACGGCGCTTTTTTCTTGTGCTGCCACGTTTGATGTAGCG
>CAZVJS010000076.1:0-2564 GCA_964627365.1 uncultured Candidatus Saccharibacteria bacterium
TGAGCGGTCACTTCGTCTATCTATAAAAGCTTATGTTAGAATAGCAAAATGCACAGGCTGCTACATAATCGGCCACTTAGATTTGCCGCAATTGTTTTTCTCGTAATCCTGTTTGGCCTCGCACATGTTCATCTTCATGTACCGGCTGCCACAACTTTAATTGGTATTTCCACTTTTCTATTTGGGACATTCAGTGCATACATTGTTGCCCACCGGCAATCACGCATGGTTGGCATTCGCACACAGGCCAGTAATGAACGCTCTGCGCTGTTAAATTTTTACTACTTAACACTGCCACTCAAAGATGAACACTTTAAGAAATTGATGCAAGATAGCATTGAGTCGTATATACAAGCCACTCAGATTCATCATGTTGCGTATTATCACAAAACAAATTATGCCTTTGAAAATCTTGTTAAAACTATTAACAAATGTGATAAAAAAACACCTGAAGGTTCTGCGGCATATAGCAATATGCTTTTTGGACTCTCGGGCCTTATTAGTGCCAGAAGCTCTCAAGTGGGCATGATAGGAAGTAAGTTGTCTGGGCTTGAGTGGTTTATCGCAGCATTATTGGCCTGTGTCATGATACTTTCATTACTTGTGCTTAATGATGGTTCGGGAATCTCGATTGTAATTATCTCCGTATTTATTTTCGCGATGGACTCTCTGTTTTACCTAATATACAACCTCGATAGCTTGCAGTGGCGAGTAGAGGATCAGGTGGTTGAACCTTACCAAAAGGTACTTGATGTCATTGGAGCTCCACGTATTTACACAAATTATATGGTTGATTACGGACAGGCTGAAAACAGAAATCGTTCGGGTAGGCCATATTGGTATATTGCGTACCCACACGTATATCCAAATCTCAATGATGCCGAGGCCATCTATGTTGATGGTCAGGGCAATCAAGAAAATCGTACTTACACACCAGACGTATAGTCTTTTCTCTTGCAATCGTGCCAAAGCAGCCACAGCGTGAGCTAACTAAATCTCAAACTGAATGGTGCACCATACTGAACGAAGTTAGAGCCAGCTTTATCCTAAAACTATTTGTTGGCAGATCTTTTTTTCTTATAATTCGAGGAGTATACCAAATAAACTACCGACGCTATTACTAAATCCGAAATTATAACAAAGACTATATCAACGCCCACGTTATGCCAGTCGACTGCTTTATAAGATGAAAAAGTCACCGCTCCGTTGACGTTTGTTTGGTGTTTTGTATATAGAGCAGTGAATGGAAATCCGTGACTAGTGGTTGAATTTACTCTGTTTATGTAGGGGCCTTGATCTACGCCTTCGCAATCAAAGATACAAACGTTGGTGGGACCGTTATATGACGAAGATGATGTAGTCGGAGGCACAAAGTTTAATAAAAGAATGATTGCAAAACCGATTACAAGAAAACTGTAGTAGTGTATTTTTTTATGACTTTCTATATCTGTCATATCAAATGAATAATAGCACAAGCAATGTGGTACCCCCGGCAGGATTTGAACCTACGACCTTCTGGTTCGAAGCCAGACACTCTAATCCACTGAGCTACGGGGGCGCGTCTTTTATGATATAGGGTTAAGGTGTTTTTGCAACAGTGGTAGGTCTATAATGAAGATAGTAGTAACCAAGGAGTCCTATGGAACCGAACGATTCTCAGCAAGCACCTCAAAAACCAACCAAAGGCTATGGTAAGCGACCCGTTTGGCAATGGGTTGTTATTTACATTATCGTAGCCGCCATTGTCTATGGCCTCATTTATTTTCTCTTCATCCATAAAAGCGGTGGTGGCAGCGGTTACTAAATAACCCTCCATGCTATAATCACCTCTGTTCACGCGCGCGTAGCTCAGCTGGATAGAGCGTTGGTTTCCGGTACCAAAGGTCGGGGGTTCGAATCCCTTCGCGCGTACCAAGTTTTTACTTTTTGGGTACAACTGAGCCGATTTCTTCACCCGCCATTACCACTTGAATTTCACCGAATGTTTCACTGTTGGGAAAAGCTTGCCACCGTTTTGCACGCTCTGTTTGGCCTGAATCTATTTCTGCCTGCATCTTGTCCCTCGCTTCTTGCGATTCCCATTGCGCTACCAGGAAATAAGTTCTGTCTTCACCGCGGGCTTTGTGAATGAGCGTGCCGGCTGCTCCGTTGTATTCTTGTAAAACGGAACTAGCATCGTGCCAATGCTTGATGAATTCCTCATCGGTCACAGTGTCATTGAGCTTTATTTTCCAAATAAATCTATACATGTTGCCCGACTTTTTCAGTTATCTCAACAAGTTCATTGGCAAAATGTTTGATGCGTTCCTGGATGCTTTCATCTGTTATGTTCAGGTCCTCATCGTAATCACTCTCTGTTGTGCACACGCGTGTTGGAATCGTCAGCATATGTTGGCTACGTGCGACGAGTGTTAATTGGTCAGCCGCTTGCGGCGAGCGATTGCCACCATTGCTGGCCAGCCCGACTATTCGATTTGGGAATTTAGTGCTGTGATGCCAATCCAAGGCGTTTTTAAGCATCGAGCTGTAACTATTGTGGTAGATTGGCGTTACCCACACAAAAG
>CAZVJS010000077.1:0-2471 GCA_964627365.1 uncultured Candidatus Saccharibacteria bacterium
AAATATGGTATTATTTTTTTTATGTCATTAATTGAAAACCGCCAAGGTGTAGAAGCTTTATTTGATCATCAAGTTGATACGTACACCCGACTAGGTTTTACAGCTTTAATAGGCACCGAACCCTTTGACGAATTAAAGACGCAGTTACTTGATGTAGCCACTGATTTCTCAACGCCAGACTTCTTTTCACTTGCCGTACCTGATGCAGCAATTCCGCTTAGCGAACAACTTCGACTTGCAGGTAGCAGAGCATTCCTGAAAAAAGAAAATATGGACGATACAGAAGTATGGCAACAAGAACCCGTACTTCCATATGTGTTATTGGAAGTTGACGATGGAGAAGAATACCGAGGTATTCCTGCTGAGATAGCAGCGGAGAGAATAGCTGAAACTAACAGACACAGCTTCAAGATCGATGAATTAATTAGTTTAGGATTGCACGCACCTCACCTATGGACAGTAAATCACAGGGGCCTATATGCAGCCGCAACTCTTCACAAAGCTGAAGAAGGCCAATTACCAACTACTATTGATTTATACCTTTATGGTGAAGGTCTGAAAGTTCGACGGGATCCAGGTAACATTAGTGACCCTGGCTGGACTACCCCACATTATTTTGACCGTGTAATAGTAGCCTAGCTGCAATAGCATTACACGCCCCCCACAGCCATAAGTATTTTGACCTCTATCAATGAGGTCTTTTTTCTTCCACGACAAGTTAAAACGCTGGTTATGCTTACTTTGTTGACAGAAGTGATATAATATTAGTTAGGGTAAATTACAAAATAAAAACCTGACAAATCAAGTATTTGTAACTACCTACATAGCGAAAGCGAGGATAGTATTGTGACTGCCATAGATACTATGGAAGCAGGAAATCCACGCACCGAACACCATATGTCCGATGTGCTACTGCCCGATTGTGTATTTGAATTGAGTGAAAGCATCGTCCAATCCTCTGAATCTCCAACAGATAGAAGTAACGAAATATTTCAGGTTTCAAGAGACCCAGGCACCTACGAAGTGTCGATTTCAAGCCACATTACTCTTGAGGATTATAAAGCGTTATCTCGCCCAAAAGACTGGGACTTACTTACTGGGTACGCAGAGCGAATGAAGGGCAAATCGGTCGTATTTATTAATCCAACTATGGAAGGCGGTGGTGTTGCGATGCTGAGACCACCGTTGGTACACATGCTTAACCAGCTTGGAGTCGAGGCTCATTGGTTTGTCATGGAAGGCGATGAAGAAGTCTTCAGGGTAACCAAGAAAATCCATAACATTATGCAAGATCGTCTAGATCCTGAAGTCCACCTCACAGAAGAAGAAAAGACCGTACATTGGGAATGGAACCAGAAAAATGCTGAAGTTTTAAAGATGCAGCCAGCCATTACTGAAGTTGATACTCTTTTTATAGACGATCCACAACCGGCACCACTTATAACCTTGCTAAGCCCTTATCTCAATAATCCCCACATTGTATGGCGTGACCATATTCACACCGATCATGAACTAATGAGTGATGGAGCTTCGCCACAAGGTAAAGTCGCAGATTACTTGCTGAAAGTTTGTGGTGTCGAGCGTGTTGACGCAATTATTGGGCACCCAAGAGAAGAATTTATGCTACCGGGCATGGAAGATCGGACGGTATTTGCACCGGCAACTACTGATCCATTCGATGACCTTAATCGTGAGCTTAGTTCGGATGAAGTCTTAGAAGGCATTGCTTTTATAAATAATGAGATTAGCAAGAAAAATTCGGAGCTTATCCGCAAGGGAAGAGACGAGGACATTATGAGTCCGATTGATATTTCACGCAGGAGAATCTTGTTAGTTGCGCGTTTTGATGAGTCAAAAGGTATGGACCATGCAATGAAACTGGGTGGCCTGGTGCGCGAGAGGATGAAAGCCCAGGGGTATTATGACCAGCAATTACCACAGATAGTACTTGTCGGTAATGGGTCTGTTGACGATCCGAGTGGGCAGCCAATGTATGAGCAAATGCTAGAACTTCGTAGACAGAAATATGCTGATGAAAAAGACGACTTTATTATCATGCGCTTACGTCATAATTACGCTGCAATGAATGCATTAATGAGTCCCAGTGAGGCACCGATGATTGGTATACAGCTATCCGAAAAAGAAGGCTGCGAAACCCGCATCAGCGACGAAATTGAACACGGAGTACCGGTAGTTGCTTTTAATAACGGTGGTATGCCACTTCAAATTATCGAAGGCCAATCAGGATACATACTGGACTATTCATCCTCTGATCACGACCTTGAGCGCGGTGCAGACACGATTGCGCGCCTCTTGAGCAACACAGGCGAGTTTGCTCGTCTACAGCAAACTACAAAAAGCACAGGAGAAACCTTTAACAGAGTTAATTTTGGCACTATATCGAATGTAATAAGAATTTTACGGACCTTAGATCTTGTTAGAACAGGGCAGCCAGTTGATAAGCTTTGGAA
>CAZVJS010000078.1:0-2444 GCA_964627365.1 uncultured Candidatus Saccharibacteria bacterium
GACATGTTTCATAGAGTAAATCTAGGTAGCTATTATAGAGTACCTGTATACTTTAATAAACATGTCAGACCGTAGTATTTACATCGTAATTCCCAATTGGAATGGCAAAGATTTGCTTGGGCCGAATTTAGACTCTGTTCTAGCACAGAGCATTGGCGCTCATGTTGTGGTGGTAGACAACGGCTCAAGTGATGGGTCGCAGCAATTTGTTAAAGAAAACTATTCGCGAGTTGAACTGATAGAACTCGACGAAAACTACGGGTTTACGGGTGGTGTTAATGCCGGAATAGAACTAGCAATGAAGAACGGTGCTGAGTTTGTGGTACTTTTCAATAACGATGCCGTTGCCGAAAAGCTGTGGCTCGAAAAACTGGTAACTACTGCGCAAGCGCACCCGGAAGTCGGAATTGTTACTAGCAAATTTATGCTCATGGACAAAAAGCATCTCGACAGTACCGGAGACTTCTACACTACATGGGGTCTGCCCTTTCCGCGGGGCCGTAATGAATTAGACGAGAGCCGGTACGATAATAAACAAGAGGTGTTTGGTGCATCAGGTGGTGCTTCACTTTACAGAGCAAAAATGCTGGAAGAAATTGGATTGTTTGACCAGGATTTCTTTGCCTATTTTGAAGATGTAGATATGAGTTTCCGAGCGCAGTTGGCTGGATGGAAAGTACGATTTGAGTCAACGGCAATTGCCTATCACCACCGGGGGGCAACTAGCTCAAAACTAGGTGATTTTGCCCGCTATCACAGTAGTAAAAACTTTATGCTGACCTATGCCAAAAATATGCCCAGCAAACTATATTGGAAATATCTTCCATTATTTAGTCTACAATTGGCGCGCTGGTTTGTGACAAGCTTGCTAAGGGGTAAAGTCATAGCGTTCCTAAAGGGTGTTTTCGCGGCTATTGGACAACATCCTCGTACGGTCAAAAAACGTGGTCAGATTCAGGCTTCGCGCAAGGTTCCTGTAGAATACATAGATAGTATTTTGTACCATGGCAGACCACCTCGTCCACCTAAGCTGGAGGAAACATGAAAAAAATTGTTATTGATGCACGTGAATCGGGAACAACTTCGGGCAGATATATCGATAAGCTTATTGAGCACCTCGCTCAACTCAAAACTCCGTATAAGTTCATCTTACTCTCTAAAGAGCACCGCATGAACTACTTAGCCAAGATTGCGCCGCGATTTGAAATTGTGGAATGTACTCACAAAGAATTTACAACCGCTGAACAAACCGGATTACTCAAGCAAATTAAGTCACTCGAGCCAGATTTGGTGCACTTTCCTATGGTCCAGCAACCCATTTTCTACCGAGGCAAAGTTGTGACCACTATAAATGACCTCACCACTGTTCGCTTTCGCAATCCCAGCAAAAACCCGATTGTTTTTACGGCCAAGCAGCAGGTGTATAGAAGGGTTAATAAAATTGCCGCTCGCAAGTCTGCTGCACTCCTAACCTTTACACAGTTTGTCAAAGACGACATTGCCCGTTTTGCTCGTATTAACAGCCGTAAAATTACCGTAACCCACTTGGCCGCTGACCCAATTACCGATGACCCAAAACCGATCAAAGAGCTCGAGGATACACAATATATTATGTACATCGGCCGTCCAATGGCGCACAAAAACCTTGGCCGGCTGATTCAGGCGTTTCAGATTCTCAAGCAAACCCATCCAGAGCTCAAACTGGTTTTAGCCGGCAAAAAAGATGCCCTTTATAAGCGCCACGAAAAAGATGTAGAAGCTCTAGAAATTCCGGATGTTATCTTTACGGACTTCGTGTCTGAGGGTCAGCTCAGGTGGTTGTATCAAAATACCGCAGCTTACGTATTTCCCTCCCTCAGTGAAGGATTTGGCCTGCCCGGGCTGGAAGCTATGTTAGAAGGTGCCCCAGTTGTCTCAAGCAACGCTACGTGTTTGCCTGAAGTGTATGGTGAGGCTGCAGAATACTTTGATCCTTACGACTCAGGTGCCATAGCCAAAGCCATTACTAAAGTTATTGATGATCCGAAGCGAACCAATGAATTACGACAACGTGGCGCCAAACAAGTCACCAAATATTCATGGCAAAAGACCGCCGAGCAAACGCTGGCGGTCTATAAAGAAGTCGTGGGCGACGCCGACTAAACTTCGCGTCGACCAGTCAACATACTGGCAATAAACAGTACCAGCGCCACTACTAGGAGAATGTTGATGAGCCCGCCCCCAATGTGGCCGAGGAGCCCTAGTAACCAGAGTACGATGATGATGATTGCTGCCCATAGTAACATGCGAAGTTCTCCTTTTTAACCCTTAAAGTGTAGTCCGCTTAAGACTGAATAACTGTGAAATTACTAACAGATTTCTCCTAACTGCTTACGTAGTATTGGGGTACTGGCAGCCGACCGCTGACTGGAGGCAGCAACACAGATCCTGCTCCCTCCCGCCAG
>CAZVJS010000079.1:0-2243 GCA_964627365.1 uncultured Candidatus Saccharibacteria bacterium
TGCTCGGCAAAGCATCTAGCACTATTCGAGCATTATCACCATCTTTTTCGCCAGTCCCATTTGGATTCCCGGTGATGATATTTTGGCTGGTTTCTTCAAAGGCCTTATATTGCGTGTCGAGTATAGTAACCGCTTTTAAATTATCTTCTAGCTGTTTTTTAGCTTTTTCTTTGCCAGCTATAACTCGTGACTGATAGGCTCGCTGGCTCAACAGAGCCTGACTGGCAATCAGGCTAAACACTGCAATAAAAGCTGCTGCTGCAATAGTGCCGACTATCGTGGCCGTAGCTTTGCTTACTTGAATCCTCTTGGTTGATAAAGGTGTTGCCATGATTTTCTCCTAATGCCCCTGCCCTGATTGAGTAGTTGGCGTGGGGGTGTCAAAAAGTGCATTGGGTTTCTCAGTTTCAGAGCGAGTGCTAATAATCTTTGGTACTGTCAAATCAATAGTTCTGGCATTATTAAAAATTGTCGAGTCGAAACTAAGTGCGATCTGGTAACTCGCTTTTTTCTTGGGGTCTTTTTCAGTATCGTTCAAACTAAATGAAGTCATCACTACTTTACTAAAAGCCGGCTTCGAATCCGGACTACTATCGGTACGATAGGTAGTGAATTTTAACGTGTCAACAAACTTGTTAACAGTACTGATGGCATCAGCGTTGCCTGTGATGCTAATGGTGTTTGCGTCAAAGTCGGCTGAAAGTGTTTGTACGCTAGCGGCATTAGGTGTCACCTTTGCCAAATAGGTAAATATCCTTGAACCAACTGGTTTTGCATCATGCAAGGCAGTCAGGCTATTAAGTTGATTTTGGACGGTCAATACCTTGGTCAAGTCCGGGATATTTTGCAATTTTTGAGTATCTGTCTTTATATCTTTATTCAAATTATTCAGATGTTGTTTCTGAAAGACAGCGACACCCAGGAACAATAGCACCATTATAGCCAAAGTAACACCGGCTACCATTATCGAACTGACCAGCACTAGGTGCTTGTTGCGCCGTGACTTGATGTAGGTAAGTTTTATATCCGGTAAAAGATTAAATTGAATCATTCGCTTCTCTCCGCTAGCCCTGCAGCGACTGCAAAGTAATTAGATACTGCTAGCAATTCATTTTGTCGTTCAGCAGGAAAAGAAATGTTGCGCCAGGCGTTGCCGATTTCAACATTCAGAGCAAATTTATTGGCAATATAGAGTGGTAACTCCGGAAGTGTAGATGCACCGCCGGTAACAATAATCCGGTCGAGTTTTGTTCCAACGTAACGGGTCTGGAAAAATTTAATCGATTTTTCTATTTCGGTCATCAATACATCGACAGTGGTAATAATAGCTTGGTAGATCTGTCCTTCAAGTTTATCTTTACTCAGACCAAACTTAAACACAAACTGGTGGGCTTGTTTTTCATCGATATTAAGGTTCTGCATTGCCGCCCGAACCACAGCTTCAGCTCCAGTTGGAATCGAGCGCGTTAGCCTGGGAGCACCATTCATGACAATAACCAAATCCGTTGACTTGCTACCAATATCTAGAACCATTTGTGGAGTTGCGGCATCTTGGGCAACGACGGCTCTCGCCAAGGCCATGGTATCGGGTTCAAAGGAAATTACATTTAGGCCTATTGACTCCAACATGTCGAGTCTAGCCTCAATGAAGGCATTGGTCACGCTGGAAAGTAAAATTTCCACCTTTGTTTTGTCGGCACCAGGTGAGTCACCGAGCAGAGCCCAGTCAATTTTCGATTCAATAATGGGGGTGGGAATTATGGAGTCGGCTTGGTAGCGAATCGTTCTATCCAGTTCGTTATTGGGCAGGCGGTCGATATCCACGACGGTTGTAAAAACTTTCTGTGAAGGAATTCCGACCGCTACATTGCGAGTAGTTACTCTGGCCTCATTGAGTAAATCCCGCACAACTTGCATGAGCTTTTGCTGATCAGCTTTGGCATCACTCATCGCAATTTTACTATCCACGGCGGTATAGGCATATTTGGCTAAGGTTTTTGACTTGCCGGCGCCGTGTAATTGTACCAGTCTAATGTTTGTGGTACCGATGTCTAGGCCAAAAAATTCGGATACCCCACTCAGTATGCTCATAGTTAATCCGATTATAGCATAAGCTTGTTAGTTGCCAACAAGTAAATCATAAGATTGGCGGCAATTCGACAAAGTAATCATATTTGTAGTTAAATTGCCCCAACACCCCATACAGCTCAGGCCCGTAATTAATGACCTCACTGGCGCAGACG
>CAZVJS010000080.1:0-2156 GCA_964627365.1 uncultured Candidatus Saccharibacteria bacterium
AAGCTACGTTAGATGATCTGTTGCAACATGTTAAAGGCCCAGACTTCCCAACAGGCGGCATAGTCTATGGGCGTGACTCTATACGAACCGCCTTTGCTACTGGTCGGGGTGGAGTCGTTGTACGCGGAGTGGCAGCTGTTGAGGAAGGTGCCAAAGGCAGGCACCAGATTATTATTAGCGAAATTCCTTATGCTCTGAACAAAGAAAGCTTGATTCTCAAGATCGCTGATCTGGTAAAAGAAAAGAAAATTACTGGGATCAGCGACATCCGTGACGAAACCGCCAGGGGTGAAGTACGTATTGTCATTGATCTACGCAAAGATGCATACCCTAAGAAGATTCTTAACCAACTATATAAGCTAACACCTCTCCAGACTGCTTTTCATTACAATATGCTGGCGCTTGTTGATGGCATTCAGCCGCGCATACTTGGCCTTCAGGACATACTCCAGGAGTACCTAAAGCACCGCCAGACCGTAGTCCGTCGCCGGACAGAGTTTGAGCTGCGTAAGGCCAAGGATCGTGCCCATGTGCTGGAAGGTCTTAAGATAGCACTGGACCATATTGACGAGGTTATTAAGACTATCCGGGCAAGCCAAACTACAGAAGAAGCCCAAGAGAACCTAATTAAACAGTTTAAACTTTCGGAAATCCAGGCTAAGGCTATTCTGGCCATGCAACTGCGCACTCTAGCCGGTCTTGAGCGTCAAAAGATTGAGGATGAGTTAGCCGAGCTACTCAAAATTATTGCGGGGCTAGAAAAAATTCTGGCCAGCGAGAAGGAAATACTCAAGATAATTAAAACTGAACTACTTGATATGAAAAAGCAGTTTGGTGATGAGCGCCGTACAAAAATTATCGCAGGCGAACTCAACAAAATGAGCGATGAAGACCTAGTACCTGACGAACAAGTCGCTGTAACGCTTACATCGGCAAATTACATCAAACGCTCATCCGTAGGTGAATATAAGCGCCAAGGACGAGGCGGAAAGGGTCGCCGGGGCATGGTTACACGTGAAGAAGATATGATAGAACACGTTGTAAATGCCTCTACACATGATTTCTTATTGTTCTTCACAAACCGCGGCCGTGTGTTTCGATTGAAGACGTATGAAGTGCCAGCCGCCAGCCTAAGTGCTAAGGGAATTGCGCTTGTGAACCTGCTGCAGCTGCAGCCAGAAGAAAGAGTCAGCTCCATCATAAATATCAGCAAAGGCGATAAAGCTGGGCATCTGTTTATGTGCACAGTTCGCGGCGTAGTCAAGAAAACGCCCTTTGAACAGTACAAAAACGTTCGTGCTACTGGCTTAATTGCCATAAACCTCGACGATGGTGATGAGCTTCGTTGGATCCGTATGACCAGCGGTGACGACGAGATCATTATTTCAACCGCCTTGGGACAAGCTATTCGGTTTGATGAAAAAGGCGTCCGGCCCATGGGCAGAGTATCGCGCGGGGTACGTGGTATCCGCTTGCGTCCAGACGATGAGGTCATAGGCATGGATACGGTCAAAAAAGAGTCCAGCATTTTTGTTATTAGTAAGTATGGCTATGGCAAACGCACCAAAGTAGAGCAGTTTACCGCCCATGCTCGCGGAGGAGTAGGTATACGCAGCGCTATAGTTAACACCAAGACTGGCAACTTGATAGGCGTAAAGACGCTTACAGCTGATGCCACACAAGAGGTAATCATAATCTCACAGCAGGGCCAAACTATCCGTCTGGGCCTCAAGAACATACCGTCACTAGGTCGCGCTACCCAGGGTGTTCGCATAATGCGCCTCAACGGCAAAGATGAAGTAGTATCACTAGCTCTAGTAGATAAGACAGAAGAAGTTGATGAAGATGATGTACCTATAGCCGTGCCAATACCAAGTTAAGCTGTCGATGTAATAAGCACAACCTTTATTGCCACAAAACAGTATTGCATTATCTGTTGCAACAGGGTACTATGTCTTGAGCTTGTTCGGAGGTTCCGTGAATGTGGGCTCTGAAGAGTTTGGACTTTAAAAATTGAATAGTGCAAATCAACGTCAGTTTTTGAAATTGTTTTTAGTAAGTCAAATGAAATTCGCAAGGATTGAAGTTCGACTGATACAGAGCAAATTCTTTTTTTGGAGAGTTTGATCCTGGCTCAGGATGAACGCTGGCGGCGT
>CAZVJS010000081.1:0-2127 GCA_964627365.1 uncultured Candidatus Saccharibacteria bacterium
CATCGTGATTGGCCATACTTCAGATTAGCGCCTTTTATCGAAGAATACCGAAGAAAATTTGCCAGGCAAAGGAAGTAACCAGAACAAAATTGACAAGTATCAGCATCCGTTCCGAATAGATATTGTCGGCCCATTTGCCCTTACCGCGCATTTGCATGAACGGAATGGCGCTCATAACCAAAGCGAGTAAAAATATGCTTCCATCTAGGAAATAGATATAGGCCGGTAGAGATTGATCACCAAACATTTGGGCTCCAAACAAATAGATTGCCACGATTAACCACGGTGTAAAGGCAGCAACACCGGTGAGCTTACCGGCTATGCGCGGCTGTTTGACGGGTATATCCTTGCGAAGGTCCACGATCAGCGAGAATAATCCTAGGATTTCTACAAGCGCAAAGATTGCAATCAGGGTAGAAACATCATAAACACCATTGACCAGACTTAGAACCAGCAATGTAAGCCCACCACCAATAATAAATTCCATGCGACGAGCTTTGTTTATGCCCTTCTTCAGGTCAGCTTCGTAAGTTTTGCGGTATCTGGTAGCGACCCAGAGGCGGGTCACACCGGCTACAGCCAAACAGGCTGCCACCACGTAGGCTAGATTTACGTCAAACAAATGCCTGAGCGCCGGAGCCCACACGGTGTGGCCCGTCGCCTGACTAGCTAGTGCATCAGTCGAAAGATAGCTGGTTGTAACGGGCAAACTCTGCGTTTTGGATAAAACTACAATCGCAACTGCTTCGGTCAATAACAAGAAACCAAGCAACAAGTGGAGTTTGTTAAGACTCTCAGGCTTTGCAACCGCGACCGAGACTTTTGTCGTTTTTGCTGAAGCTTTAGCGTTGGATGACTTTTTTGCTTTCTTGGTTGCCATGCCTGCAACTATATCATGAAATGTTGCGTGCTAGAATGGATTTAATGGCCAAAACCCTACCTCAAACCACTAGAAACCTCCTGGGCTACGGACTCATTACACTTAATACCGCTGTCGTTGCGGCAGCAGTTTACGCCTGGGGGTCACTCTACAATTGGCGAATTACATCCATTTATAGCTTTTTTCCGTTGCTTGGTCTGCTGGCTTTCAGCCTAATGTGGACACATTACGTGGCTGCGGCAGTAAATCGCCAGTACGGAGGTGTATTTGACCTCAAAAAGTACTATCAATGGACCGGATGGGCAGTTGTGGTTTTGATCATTTTTCACCCCTTACTACTCAACTATGGTCTATGGCGTGATGGCCTAGGCCTACCACCCGGCAGCGACCTTCTATATTTGGGTAAAAAGATGCTGACTGCCCTGCTTTTGGGTGTGTCTGCTTTGGCGATTTTTCTGGCTTACGAATCAAAACCACTACTTGAAAAGTCCAAGTTCTGGCCCGTAATGATTGGCTTAAACGATCTGGCCATGATTTTTATCTTCTTCCATGCCCGCTTACTTGGCGGTAGCCTGCAACTTCACTGGTTCCACACCCTGTGGAACTTTTACGGACTCGTTCTGATAGTCTGCATATGTCAACGCTTGTACTTTATAACCAAAAAACGTTCTTTCGGAGGCACCCCCGCAGACCAAATGTGATATATAGCTATCACATTTGAAGCGAGGACAGTGCCGAGGAAGAACGTTTTTGTTAGTTAACCGGTGCGTAGTCAACGTGACAGAAACCATGGCCAGTTTTTTCCGTGTATTTCTGATGATATTCCTCAGCGGAATAGAATTCTGAGGCTTTGGTAACTTCGGTCACAATTGGGTTTTTGAAGTTTGTCTGTAGTTCTCTTATGAGCTTTTCGGCAATCTCTTTTTGCTCGTCACTGAAGTAAAAAATTGCCGAGCGATAGTTGTCACCAACATCTACACCTTGTCTGTTAAGCTGGGTCGGGTCATGCATCCGGAAGAACTGTTTCACAAGCACTTCATAACTGACCTTATCAGGGTCAAATTCAATTAAAGTTACCTCGGCGTGGCCAGTCGTATGAGTTACTACATCATCATAAGTTGGATCTTGGGTATGCCCACCGCTGTAACCCACAGTGGTCTTCACGACTCCAGGGACTTGATCAAAATAATACTGGACTCCCCAAAAACACCCAGCCGCAAACATCGCTTTTTGCATAGTTCTATTAT
>CAZVJS010000082.1:0-2126 GCA_964627365.1 uncultured Candidatus Saccharibacteria bacterium
ATACCACTGCGAAGTCGGAACGTTAATCGCCAAAGTCAAAAAATAACGTTACTTCCGCTTCCAAACCTGAAACGTGAAGGTAATACCATTTTCTGTCTGAGGTGGGGTTTCGGAGACAAGCGAAAAGTCTTGTTTATATTCCGGAAGGAACTTGGTGCAATGAAAATCTTGATTGAGTTGAGTGATATGTAGTTCGTCTATAAGATCCATGGTTTCTTTGATCAGGCCGGCACCGCCGATGACCCAAATATCCTCTTTAGCGTTTTTCAAAAGCTCTTTGGCGTCAGTGACCTGCTCGTACCCTGGATCTAAAGCCACTTTGTTTCTGATGGCCACGTAATTGCGTTTTCTCGGAGAGGGATGGTCGGCAATATACGTCCCGTAGCCCATTAGAACGTTAGAATCATTAATTTTACTACGGTAATGCGCTAAATCAGTAGGTAAACGCCAGGGTATGCCTTTATCGTTGGCCATGCCCCGTTTGGTATCAATGGCGACAATGCATCGAATCATCTATTTAGAATAAGCGGTCTGACGTGATTCAACAAATAGAAAGAGCCGGTTACAAGTAACAAATGCTCTGGCCTATCTAATAGTTCTCGGAAGGCTTCAGCCGGGTCCATATTGATTGAAGCTTCGTTATAGCCTAGACGATGACAAATTTCTACAATTTTTTTCGGATTCACGGCGGTTCGAATTTCGTCTTGGCCAAGTTTAAAGACCGTGACAATAATGTGGTTAGCGGCCCCACTAAGCAGTGAAAGATTGGCCTGCAAAGAAGTGCTCTTGTTATGCCCGAAACTCACCAGGGCGGCCAGGGGCTGATCTGGATACTTATGCCGAATACTTTTAAGCAGGGTGCTGATTTTTTGCTCGTTATGCGATCCATCGACAATAACCGTCTTACTGCCAATTTGGAAGATTTCCATTCGAGCTGGTACTAACGTCTGAGCAGTAGTCTGTAATTGTTCCTGTGTCAGCAACGGTTTAGCGTCACGTTCCAAAACATATTGGATAGTCCGGCTGGCCAAGTACCAATTGCGGCGCTGAAATAACGGTAATTCGGCTGGCGTTTTACGTGAATCCGGCTGAATAATCTCGTGCAACTCGGCTTGGTTTTGCTCGCAGACTTCACGGATAACCGCCATAACGTTTTCATCTTGTTGATAGCTAAAGACTGTGTTGTGCGGATAGATTATACCCGCCTTTTGGGCTGCAATCTCTTCAATGGTCTTACCGAGAACCTGCGTATGATCTAGGCCAATATCAGTTATAATGCAAACTTTATCGGCCCGCTGGATAACATTAGTACCATCTAATAAGCCGCCCAAACCAACTTCAACAACTGCATAATCCACCCCCGTCTTAGCAAACAACCAATACATGAAGGCTATCAACACTTCAAAATACGATGGTTTGCCATCGAATTCTTCGACAAGTTTTAAGAAGTTGTTCAGCTCCTTGCAAAACGGCGCTTCGCCCATCGGTTTGCCATTGATTTGGACGCGTTCATTAACCTCATCAATGTGTGGTGACACTGTCAAGCCAACTTTATAACCCACGACCCTAAGCATGGCGGCCGCATAATAGCCCGTCGATGTTTTGCCCGAAGTACCTGCTACATGAATTACCTTCAATTTATTTTGGGGATTTCCAAGATACTCCATTAGCTCAACCATACCCTCAAGCGTGTATTTTCTATCCTCCCGAAGCGGTGGCACAAAGCTTAGCAAAGCTTTATTGGCCTGTGCAAAGTTGGTAATCTCTGGCATGGCGCCTATTGTAACCTGGAAAGACTAACTGTTCTAGATATTAAGCCAGCCACGCAGTGTATCCAGTTCGGGAGCTGTTGGCCAGGGGTTGAACTTACAACCCTGCAAATCTATTGACTGTTGCTGCATGACCGGGGCTAATTGGCCGGGGCCGCCGCAGTTGCGATGCCCAAAACCTAACCAGTGACCCGTTTCGTGATTAATTACCATCGCTCGGTAGTCATCCAGATTTCCCCCACTACTATTCCAGGCTGTGCTGGCAGTTTGCCAGCGGTCAAAGTTAATAATTACGTTAGGACTTACCGTGCAACTCCAGTTTGAATCACAAATCGAACCAAAACTGGACATTTGATT
>CAZVJS010000083.1:0-2113 GCA_964627365.1 uncultured Candidatus Saccharibacteria bacterium
TACTTGTTCACTATCGATCACAAAACATAATTAGCCTTGGAGGGTGGACCCCCCAGCTTCAGACAGGATTGCACGTGCCCCGTCCTACTCGACAAGATATGATGCAAGCATCATATCGTTAACAATTTATAAGGTTTCCGCCACTTGGCATACCAGGCTTTCACTGTCTTTGGCCCGCCATTCCAGACGGTTCTGCTCGCACCGGAAATTTCTTACCTTACGCAGATTGGTGATAGCATCTGCAACAGTTCAGACCGCTAAAATAAATTTAACGTTCTGAACTGGTTAATTGTTTGTCACAACCCCTTAAACATATTCGTCTATCAACTTATCCAAACGGTAATAAATTACCAGATGGAAATGGTTAAGGTTTGGGCTGATCCCGTTTCGCTCGCCACTACTTCGGGATTCGTTGTTTACTTTCTTTTCCTCCGGGTACTAAGATGTTTCAGTTCCCCGGCTTACCGCTAACCAAGCCTATATATTCAGCTCGGCGCCACTAGACATAACTCTAGCGAGGTTTCCCCATTCGGACATCCACGGTTCAAAGCTTGTTGGCAGCTCCCCGTGGCTTATCGCAGCCTACTACGTCCTTCGTCGGTGTTTTGTGTCAAGGCATCCTTTATGTGCGCTTGAGTAACTTTTTACGATCAGACTTCTGCGTCACCGCAAAAGCCTGTTGATTTTTTAAGTGCAATTGACTAGCTATTGGTTTTCACCAACACGATCACCACCATATTTGGCGATCGTCTTTTGCCGTTTGTCATTTGCTTGAAAATTTGTATATACATCATGCTTAGTGATGTATATGTTGCCAAGTTGTTAAATTGCATGCCTACTTTATCTCCACCTAGCACGAACTGCGCTAATTGTCAGATGAGATAGTTTAAGTAAGCCCAGAGACTCAGTCCTTTTAGGTTGCAGATCCTTTTGTCTGCTTCCCCTACTGACGTACTGGCCACACTTAAACGACTGTTCCTAATCATAGCAATTTCAACAGAGGTAGTCAATTATAAATTGCTGTTAAAAACTCTACAGTTTGGTAAGAGTTACCTATTCTTCCCGGATTGTGGTTTGAACGGTATCATCTGAGCGGCGATACCGATTGCCAGTGCAATTATGGCTACGTTTTTGATAATATACTGTCCTCCCAAGGTGGGTACAAACGCACTAGACCAGACTAAATGAGGGACAAATAGCAGGGGTGAGCAAACTATAATCATGTGGATGAGCAATAAGGGTATAACGATTCTTGTAGCTTTAGGAAATAAAAACAGAACCCCAATGGCACATTCGTATACCGCCAGCAGTTTAAACGCCAGGCTAAAATGAACCAGCCCTATTGTATGTGCGCTTAGCGCCGCAGCGATTGGCCCAGCCGGAGATAAATCTACAAGTTTTAAAAAACCAAACCAGAAATATACTATAAATATTGCCATGCGAGCCATAGGTAAAAAGCATTTATTCAGAGTTGCGATTATCTGATTATCGGTCTTATATATGCCCATGCTGTAAACTATATCATTTTAAATGTTAACGGTAGTAGGCCAGTTTATTTGGCGTGGCATTGTTGGTCCTTGTGATATTAGAGGTTTTTCTGTAAAATTACTGAGGTGATATGGGGCGTTAGCTCAGTTGGCTAGAGCACCTGCTTTGCAAGCAGGGGGTCCGGGGTTCGAGTCCCCGACGCTCCACCATACTTAAACAATCAATATTTTTCATCTGCGAGGGCTTGTAGCTCAGCTGGTTAGAGCGCGTCACTGATAATGACGAGGTCGCAGGTTCAAGTCCTGCCAAGCCCACCAGTTGAAATTCATTGATTGTCTAATATAAAAAGCGCCCGGCATAGGGCGCTTTTTATATATTCAAAACTAGATAGTGCAAATCAAACGTCAAATCGTTGTACAGAAACTGATAGCTCGTCCCGCACCTTTTTCTTACCTTCGCGTAATCTGATTGCAGACTACTGCAAAAGCAGGAAAAAGGTGCGGGATAAAGTACATCGTCAGTACTGATTTACGATGTACCAAGATCGACCTAGCTCTCCGCTATACAGCGGATGCTAGTTTTCTCCCTAGAAAGGAGGTAATCCATCCGCACCTTCCGGTACGGA
>CAZVJS010000084.1:0-2091 GCA_964627365.1 uncultured Candidatus Saccharibacteria bacterium
TTTATTATACGTGTTATGACTATTGAAGTTTCAGCGATTTGATAATATCGATGGCCTGCTTGTAGGCGTTAGTCTGTTGGAAAGAACCGAGAGGCACTTGGTTGGTAGCAAAGTCATCTGCCAGCGATTTAGCCGAATAGCCACCAGTCACCAGCACGGTGTCAGCTTCTTTACCATAATTTGGCCCTAGCGTATCACCCTTCTTCAGGTTGAAATTACCGGCGATTAAGAAATAGGCAAACTGGTCTGGCGTGTCTAAGCCGAAGAAAGACAGATTAGTGGTTTTGCGCTGTATTGAGGTCGGAGCACTGTAGGTCAATGGTTCCGAGGGCTGGGTGGCCACGCCCCGGGCGATATATTTGCTATCTGTTTCCCGCGCGCCTTTGCGTATATAGACTCGGAAGTTACCAGCGACGACACCTTTATCGGTGGTCATATAGTTGAAATCCGGTGATTCAATACGGACACCGCCACCGGTTTCATTTGTCGTCCAGCCAACAGGGTACGTTAACGTTACGCCTAAAGCAGTGCTTGTAAAGGTTTTGGTGCCAGCAACTTCCGGCACGTCGCTGACTTTTAAGGCGGTTGGAGATGAAGTAGTTGGATTCTGAGAAGTTGTCTTAGCTGATGAGGCTGGTGTTTTTTTGCGATTCAAGAGCTTACCCACTCCAAAACCAATTAAAGCCATTAATATAAGGATTCCAATGACGATGAGTAATTTTTTAAAAAGGCCCCGGAGTCGGCCGCGCTTTACCCGTGGTTTCGCAGAGCGTTGTTCACTACCCGGTAGCTCTAGCGGTCCGCCCAAAGGTGACTCATCATTAACCATGATTACTCCTTTTAGCCTACTTTACCATCAATCGTTTCATTCTGATAGCTGACTTCAGGTGAGCAAATCGTGATAGCATAGAAAAGATGACAGGAAACAAAAAGGCTAGTGGGTTAGGGCACTACACCGGTGCCAGTATCGTAACAATTTTGATAATTGGACTAGCGGCTATTTTTGGCGGGGGCCACGTAATTGTACCGATTGTCGCCTTGGCACTTATCGAGGTTACCTTCAGTTTCGAGAATGCTGTAGTTAACAGTCAAGTATTGGGCCGGCTGAATGCGTTTTGGCGAAAGATGTTTCTGACTGTTGGTATCGCCGTGGCTGTCTTTGGCGTGCGCTTGATCTTGCCGCTGGTTTTAGTTTCAACTACTTCTGGGCACAGCCTGGGGTTTGTTCTTGATTCGGCTTTGCATCACCCAGATGTCTATGCTCGGGAACTACTTGATGCCTACCCGATCATTGCAGCGTTTGGTGGTGTCTTCTTGCTGATGATCGGGCTTAGATTTTTTGGTGAGCAAAAGGAAGTCAAGTGGCTCAATACTATCGAAGCACCACTGGCCGAGTTTAATCAGCCCTGGTGGATTACTTCACTAGGCTCGCTACTGGCGGTACTAGTTATTTATAAAGTTCTGGCCCCGCATGATAACCGTATCGCGCTAGCAGGCTTGTTTGGGGCGATAACATTTGTGGTTATAAAATTGCTCAGCCAATTATTGGTTCGTGGCACGGGAGACTCAAAGCACAGTGGTTGGACGCAGTTTTTGTACTTGGAGTTACTTGATGCCTCGTTTAGTTTCGATGGCGTCATTGCCGCCTTTGCTATTACTAAAGAAGTCCTGCTGATTGCTGCTGGGTTAGGAATCGGGGCTTTATATGTTCGCTCGATGACGATGCACTTATTAAAAGGTAATACATTGGCGCATTATCGCTATTTGGTGCACGGGGCTCACTACGCTATTTTGGCTTTGTCGGTATTGTTATTAGCTAGCATTCGATTGGAAATCCCGGAGCTACTCAGTGGCGTGATTGGCCTGGTTATTATTGGCGCAGCTTTCGAGCACTCTCGTCGCCATAACAACCGAACACTTAGTGTCTGAAGCCACTTATCCACAGGTTAAAACGGTTACGTTTTATATAATATAAAAAATATTTGACAAGTTTTTGGACTGGGCCTATAGTTGAAATTAGTCATCGTGAGGTGATCAGTAACCAAACCAGCAATGGCGGAAGTTACGAGCAGATTAGGAGCCCTCAAAAGC
>CAZVJS010000085.1:0-2007 GCA_964627365.1 uncultured Candidatus Saccharibacteria bacterium
CGATAGTTGCAGTACATGACCTTTGTTTTCAGGATTTTCCAGAATTTGTACAACCTGCAAACCGAACATACTTAAAACGCTTTGTACCTACATCGATTAAGCGTGCAGCGAACGTTATTACGATTTCTGAAAGTACAAAAAAAAGCATTTCCGATCACTATGGTACCCCTTTTGAAAAGTTTGTTATAACACCAATTCCGCCTTTGAACGAAGAATTGGTAAACGCTGCTCTACCTGGCAACATTCCTGAGTCATACATTTTGTTTGTAGGAACAGTGGAGCCTCGCAAGAATGTCATAGGTTTAGTTGAAGCATACGCTCAATTGAATTCTGAATTGCAAGCACGGTATGCACTTGTTTTGGCAGGTGGTATGGGTTGGTTCTCAGAAATGAACCAACGTAGGATTGAAGAATTACAAAACTCTGGTTTGAACATTGTACTGACCGGCTTTGTTTCAGAATCTGAAAAAACTGCACTTTACCAACATGCTTCATTATTCGTTCTGCCTTCACATTATGAAGGCTTTGGTATGCCAGTATTGGAAGCAATGAGTTATGGTGTTCCGGTCGCGATTAGTGATATTCCTGTCTTCAAAGAAGTTGCTGGTGATGCGGCTTCTTATTTCGACAAAGATAATCCAGCAGATATTGCAAGCAAAATGGAAGAATTGTTAACCAATTCAAGCAAACGCAAAAAGCTATCAGAAAAGGGCTACGCCAACTTGAAACGTTTTAACTGGAACAACGTCGCTAAAACAGTATTCGAAGCTATTCAAGAACTCGTTCCCTAGGGCTACTTCTCCACCATCTCCCGCTTAGCCTCCGCCAACGCGCCTTGGTAGCTCTCGTAGTTCTTCAGGAAAGCCAGATAAGCCAGCGGCGAAGTAAAAACCGACAAAACCCGGTTTACCTTCAGCCACTCGGGCGACGTCTCGTTCAGGTAATGCCGTAAGCTGGAATATGGGTAAGTGCGCCACTGGTGAGGTTTCAAATGAATGCCACGGCTCACATAGTCAAAGTACTGCTGCGAATTGATCTTGACCGCTTTGTAGTGGCCTTCGAACAGGCGGCCACGTCGCCGGTATTTCAAGTTAAAGTAGCGGCTATAGCTGGTCATGATGGCGTTCAGCAGCTTAGCCATGGTGCCTTGGTCAATTTGGTAGACCAAGAGATGTAAATGGTTGTCCATGAGGCAATAACTGAGCAGTTCGATGCGTTTGGCGTAGTGCGGGTAAATTAAGCCGAAGCGTGTAATGGTAACTTTGGGCGACAAGTAGCGGGCAAACAGCTTTTCAAAATAGTAGTAATCGGCGTCCTCAATAAAAATGTCCTGGCGGTTATTGCCCTGTACGTATATGTGGTAATAGCTCTCGGCCTCATCATTTTTATTCATCTGTCGGGTTGGCATTTTTGCTCCTTATTTATTATTGATAGTGGTGCCTCTTCGGTCTCGCCAGACTTTGCGCATTAATAGACCGAAGAGGAACAAAAGAATAGCAATGGCCAGTAACAGCCAGCAGTTGGAATGTCTTTTACGTGGATGCATCTTTTTAATTTCTGATTTCGTTTTTAAACGGCTTGGGGTAACCCTGTCAATGGCTGGCTCGCCCAAGGTGATAGTAGTGCTCGGTTGTGTTACTTCTACGGCCAAAACACTGCCTGATTCAAGCGATTGTGGGGTGCTTTGCGAAACGTTCTGCGAATTGCTCTGCTGGGCTCCTTGCTCAGCCGATGCAAGCACCACCTGCACATTGGAAGTTTTCGCAGTTGCTATAGAAGGCTTGACCTCCACATCCCCGCCGGCAAGCGTGACTTCTAACGGTGCCTGGCCGATCAAGTCGTCGCACGCGTCATCAATGCCATCTTGGTCCTTATCGATGCCACTCTTCCCGATGACGTTACACAGGTCGTGTTGCCCGTCAGAAACGTACACACTCTCGTAAGCGTCAACTGGGTCACCGGCAAGGTTAGTACCATACAGGTGCAGCATATACGCTCCTGGCGCTA
>CAZVJS010000086.1:0-1910 GCA_964627365.1 uncultured Candidatus Saccharibacteria bacterium
ACTCCCCTGCCCGTCCAATACTTGACTTGTTAAGTATGGAACGATAAACTAAATATATTAAGGGATATCGCTCGATGGGACCATCAAACAATTTAGGCTACCTGCTCCAGCACTTGTCTTTCGTGTTGGCCCGTCATTCTGATCAAGTTTTACAGGAACAGCTCGGGATAGGGTTCTCGCAGTTCAAGATACTGATGGCTCTGCAATGGAATCTCAATGACCAGCAACGCCAAATTGCTGAACGGCTAGGGCAAACCGAGGCTAGTATCAGCCGTCAGATTAAATTATTGCAAGGCCAAGGACTACTTACCAGTACGGTCAGCCCGCACAATCGCCGGGAGCACATTACTCGTCCCACCGACAAGGGTATCCGTTTAACAGACAAAGCTATGGAAATCCTCAATGCTTACCATGCGCCAATGTTTGATAAATTGAGCGAAAAACAACAACAACAATTACGAGAAACATTAAGTATAATGCATGATTATGCGTGTGTCAGTGACGGCCACGTTGGCATGCACCCGCATAAACAGATGAAAGGATAGGGTACATATGGTAACTAATCTCAAAGAAAAGATGGCCAGTCGAGCACTACCGGCAGTCATATTTACTATTTTTCTGGATGTCTTGGGTGTTGGTATCCTCATTCCGATCATTCCACAACTACTAGCCAATCCGCACTCGGCCTATTACCTGTTGCCGGCTGGTTGGACGTTTAAAGGTGGCTTAATCTTACTTGGTTGGCTGTTAGCTATTTATCCGCTGATGCAGTTCTTGTCTACGCCAATCCTTGGCCAGTTATCCGACCGCTATGGTCGAAAACCAATTTTGGGCTTCAGTATCTTCGGCACTGCCGTTGGTTATGTTTTGTTTGCGATTGGGATTATTAACCACAATTTACCGCTACTATTTTTCAGCCGAGCTCTTGATGGTATCACCGGCGGCAATTTAAGCGTTGCTCAAGCGGTTATTGCCGATGTTACAGCTCCCAAAGACCGAACCAAAAACTTTGCTCTGATTGGTGCAGCTTTTGGTATGGGTTTCGTGCTTGGCCCCTATGCTGGTGCCAAAATGGGCAGCCCGGGCGTTAGCGTATTTGGGTTATTCCGCACACCGCATTGGTTTAGTCCGGCGACGCCGTTTTGGTTTACGGCCATTCTGAGTGCTATCAATGTATTGCTGATTCTCTTCTTGCTGCCGGAGACCCATAAACATTTGAAGAACGTGAAAATCAAAGTTACGCAATCGGTTCGTAATATTATTACGGCTGCCACGTATCCGGGCCTGAGGGTTGTCTTTCCGGTAGTGTTCCTATTTTGGGCTGGCTTTATGTTTTTCCAAACCTTTTTCCAAGTGTTATTGATCAATAAACTACACTTCAGTCAAAATAATGTTGGCGACTACTTTGCCTATATCGGGCTACTGATTGCCATTACGCAAGCGCTCATTACTCCCAATATAGCCAAAAGAGTTAAACCGTATAATGTCCTGCGCGTTAGTTTGTTTGGCGTAGGACTTGGTCTATTTGCCTTACTGTGGGCTCATAACACCAGTCAACTGCTGTTAGTTACGCCGTTGTTCGCCGTCTTTATTGGCCAAACTATCGCTAATAGCACCGCCTTGGTAAGCTTATCGGTTGGTCCAGAAATTCAAGGCGAAGTACTTGGTATCAACTTCTCTGTCCAAGCCTTAGCCCAAGCTATCCCAGCTGCCATGAGTGGTTATATAGCGGCTAGCATAGCCGTTAGTGCACCAGTAACAATCGGTGCCATAACTATCCTGATTGGTGGCTTATTGTTCTGGATCATCTATCATCCGTCGAAACATATGATGCATCATGAGCGTGAAGCCGGTCCAGTACCAGCCGGACACTAGACATAAGCGTTACTATCTGCTATAATTACTCCTTA
>CAZVJS010000087.1:0-1696 GCA_964627365.1 uncultured Candidatus Saccharibacteria bacterium
CTACTTGGCTTGCAAAAAACCCAGCGACGCTGTTAACAATCTTAAAAACTTGGCCCGCAGTACTATTCCAGGCATCAACAGCTGCTTTTATAGGCGCAAACGCTCCACTATTTAATGTGTCAATTAGATCGGCTATAATACCACCGGTCTTCAGGCTCTCCTCATTACACACTAATTTACCAGCTGGCACTGGCTTATTATCACGGCAAGTAGTTGGCTTTGTTTCAACTCCACCTTCTGTTAATGCGTAAGCATGCGGAGAAAAAACATTTAACAATGAGGCTGCTTGAGAAGGTTGGTTACCGAGAAGATTGGTATAGAGTGGTGTCGATTCGGCGGTCTGGCCCAAGTGTTCTGAGTCCCCAACCGTTGGCCCGAGAGATTTCACCATCTCTCCTAACAGGGCGGGATCAACCTTTCCGTTTTTCAATTCATCTGCATGAGATATATACATGGTAAACACGCCTACCATTGCCGTAGAATTTGCGACATAAATCCAACGCTTTAAATCTCGCGAACCATCAAATATTTTGTTGATATAACTCGCAACCGTGTTAATTTGTCCCACAACCGGAATAAGGCTACTCAGTCCTTTGGCAGCCGCCTCATCTGTAATAAATTTAGTAATGATCTTATCGAGCACATACTTTCCAAAACTAGGACTATCGAGGATACTCTGAGCCTCCTTAATTAAGTCATCCACAGACTCTTTCCCGAGTTTAGCCGAAAGATCGGCTAAAACCTTCTCCATTTTTAGATCAAATTCATCATTTCTTTGACTATCTGGACCGGGGGTTGAACTAAACTTTGAACAATCTGAACTTATGACACACGCAAGTATAAGACTTGTTGCCTCTGCTCTAGGGCCAAGCACTCTTGCCGACAAAACCGATCGGGCTACATTCGTTTTTACATTACCGGTTTTTGAGTCCTTCCAGTCGGTAAACGTATCAGTAGCTTTACAGAAAAAGAGACAGCGTCGGATACCATATTTTCTTTCAAGTAAACGCCCCACCTTAAACCGGTACATAACCCGTTTCCATTTGGTTTCGTTGGCAAATGCCAGCCGTACCTGGTTACGAATATCGTTTCGGTTTCCAATTGCCTCAAATATATCAGTCCCTGGTTTGTGCAAAAACCCATCAATATCAATGGAACTTTTACCACCATCAACGCTTAGTCGAAAGCTAGGCGCACCGTTAGTATCAACCCTAGTGAACTCAATGCCATAATCATTGGCTAGTTTATTCTCAAGTCTGGCATCGCGCCAACCGCGATAAAGCTTGGCAGCCTTTGACTCACCTTCAATAGGCGCAATACAACTCTTATCAATAGTTCGGCTACTTTTTGCACATACTCCATTTACACCCATACCAGGCAGAACCTTATTTTGGATATAATCACTCAGTAAATAGTTTGTTCTTCGTTCTACGGCGGACTCTGAACTGGAAAAAAAGTGGCCTTTCAGGTTGTTCACAATGTGGTTAATCTTTAGAGGCAAGAAGGACAGAAGCATGAAAATAAAAAATGAAATAATCCCAACACCCATTCCCCCACCAATCGCGAGCTTCTTGGCCTGGCCAAGCCCCGAAAAACGACTTACAAGTTTGCTGCCAAGACTCTTGTCGTTATTGTTATAGACTTTGGGAAAGTTTTGTTCACCTCCCTGTAGTTGACCCTTCTCCTGGCTATCTCC
>CAZVJS010000088.1:0-1582 GCA_964627365.1 uncultured Candidatus Saccharibacteria bacterium
TCTATAGCATAATACTTTTCTGCAAATAAACAAATGGGATTGTCAATTTTACGCTAGCTTGAAAATCCTAGTGGCGCTTGCGGCGGCGCAGTCCGGCCACGTGCAAACGGACCTCATGGCGGTCAATTAAACTCTGAGCATGCTCGATAGATACTTGGTCTTTAGCTTGGGCTTTAAGCCTTTTAGCTTCATCTATAGCTTTTTGGACTTCGGCCTCATTAATTTCGGTTTCATGGTCAGCTTCATCCACAAGAAGCCGAAGTGTATTATGACGCACCTCGATCACGCCACCATTTGTCGCATAGTGCTCCATAGCATCATCCCGGTCACTAGAGTTGCGACGGATACTAACTACACCGCGTGTAGCTACGCTAACTAGTGGCATGTGATCTCTTAGTACTCCTATTTGACCATCAAGTGTTGGCAAAAGCACTTCATAAACGTCACCAGCAAATTTGGCACCGTCGAGCGTGACAAGCTCAAAGCGGATCATTCACTAATGTCCTCTTGGATTATACGTTCGTTATGTTCTGGTGAAGCGGTAGCTGGTCTGTCAGACAGGGTAGGCGTGCCAGCAGCGTCCAATTCAAAAGCTTCATGTGAGGTTCCTTCACGCAAATAGTCTATAAATGCTTGCCTCTCGGCATCTGACACATTCTTATTCATGTCCTGAGATATAGGGTAGCCTTCGCCAACCATTACTTCTCGTCCTTAACTTCTGAAATGTCACCTTTCATGTAAAAAGCATTCTCGCTCTTGTCGTCATGCTTGCCATCCAGAATTTCCTGGAAACCAGCAATCGTGTCGGCCAACGGTACGTACTTACCGGGTTTGCCAATAAACACCTCAGCAACAAAGAACGGTTGTGTTAGGAAACGCTGTATACGACGGGCTCGAGAAACAGTCTGTTTGTCTTCATCAGACAATTCTTCCATACCAAGAATTGCAATGATATCCTGTAAATCTTTGTAGCGTTGTAAAACACGTTGGACTTCACGAGCAACTTCATAATGCTCCTCGCCAACAATTTCCGGGTCAAGAATTGTCGAATTACTGTCTAACGGATCTACGGCTGGGTAAAGTCCAAGTTCAGTTAGGGCTCGGTTTAGCACGATCGTCGAATCCAAGTGAGCAAACGTTGTCGCTGGGGCCGGGTCAGTCAGGTCGTCGGCCGGTACATAAACCGCTTGAACGGACGTAATTGAACCTTTGCGCGTCGAAGTAATCCGTTCTTGCAAGGCACCCATTTCTTGGGCCAGATTCGGCTGGTAACCGACAGCAGATGGCAGACGACCAAGCAAGGCCGAAACCTCGGCACCTGCCTGAGTAAAGCGAAAAATATTATCAATGAACAGTAGCACATCATTGCCTTTATCGCGGAAACCTTCAGCGATCGTCAAACCGGATAGACCAACGCGTAGACGTGCACCTGGTGGCTCGTTCATCTGGCCGAATACTAGGGAAGTCTTGTCCAGTACGCCAGACTCAGCCATCTCATGGTATAAGTCATTTCCCTCACGGGTTCGCTCACCAACGCCAGCAAAGACTGAGTAACCACTATGGAATTTGGCAATATTGTTAA